>JAEDHZ010000006.1 GCA_016292705.1 Clostridiaceae bacterium | reverse complement strand
GCTCACTCCCGCAGCCATTCCACCGACAGCAAGCACAAGGACAATTATAATGCACAGCGCCTTTTCATTAATTATCACCTCATAATATCAAACAATAATTGTTCTTGTTTGTCATTTTCATATTATAAGATAAAAAATTTTCCTCATCTGTTGCAAAGCTCAGGTCATAATTTTAAAATAATACCGGTAAATTTTCAAGCAACCGCAAAAATACTTTCAAAAAGTACAACCGACAGACTCCTGCATAAGCGTGAAAACGTATCCGCAAAGGTCTGCCGGCACAAATTAAAACTTCAAATAATTTTCATTTACTCAAGAAACGAGGGGAGCAACGCTCCGTAGGTTGCAATGTCCATTGCCGAGATATCGGTTTTGAAAAGATTGACAAGCGAGTCAAACCGGCTTTCAAGGGTATTTCCGTCATCGGTTTCAAACGAAAGGCGCAGATAATGTGAAACAAGACCCGTTATACTGTCCTGCTCCTCGGCGCCGCTGTCGCAGAGATAGGAGAGATACTTCGCCATGTTATCGGCCGAGAGCTTCTGCGTGCCCTCATTGATAATAAAGCTGATTCCGTTGTAATCGTGGCGTACCTCATGCGGAACATTGATAACCTGCTCGCCGAATATTTTAAAGATATCGGCAACATTCTTTTCGTCAACGATAATATAGCGGTCAACGTCCTTTCCCGTGCAGGCGCGCACAGCCCAAATAAGGCCGTCACAGCCGGAGCTTTTGTAATGCTCCTCAATGCTGCCCTCGGTGGAGCCGACCTCGCACCGCTGGGACGCAGGAATGTAGTTGATTTCAAAATTTCCCTTTTCGCTGTCGGCGGAAAGGCAGGCAATCAGGCGCACCTTGCGCTCGCTCTCGCTACAAACTGCAAGCAGAAAGCTTGCTTTGAGCTCCTGAGGAGCACTACCGGCTGTGTCGTACTTCATTGCAAGCATTACAGGTGCGGTGCTTTCCGGCTCTGCCGATCTTTTTTCTCCGATGAGCGTTGCAACGGAAACAATAGCAATCAGTGCAACCGCACCGGCAAATAATGACATCAATAGTTTATTTGTTAAAACACGCTTGATTCTATCCGAGCGCAGGGAGAGCTTTTGCAAAAGCCCCTGCAATTTTTCAATAATTTCTTCCATTTTTTCCTCCCGTCGGGCGTAACTGCGTTTTGGGAAAGCATGGCATTTCTGCCGCCGGAGGCTCCCTTTTTTTAAAAATTTTACCATAATTGGGTATATTTGTCAAACAAGCGGAACATTGAGTGGAATTTAGAAAAATAAAATCCCGCCTCCCTGCTACATAACAGAACAAAAAATTCTAAAAAAGCTTGACTTTTCACTTGCGATTATGGCATAATAGATATGGATAGATCTGCTTCAACAGCTCCAAAAACCAACAATAAAAAAGACTGGAGGGATTGACTTATAAGCATGAATAAGAAACGGATAATACTCCTCTGTGTATTAGCTCTGATAGTTATTGCAATAGCCGCAACATTGATTATGAGCAAAAACAATATCGCTGAATCAGGAATTGACTTAAATGACATTGACTCGATGAACATCGGCGCACAGATGCCCGACATAATTTACGGAGATGACGATAAGCTTATAATGAAAGGCACCTTCGGAATCATTTTTTTCGATTTGCATACCGAACGGGTTTATAAAAGAGTTCCCCAGTCCTCTTTGGAGGATTTAGGGCTGCATCAGCCATTGGTAAGTGTCTCCGATAACGGGAAAAACATTTATGTTGCCGATCCCGATTACCTGGGCGGTTCAACATTCAGATACAATGTCGAGTCGGAAGCTTTTTCTCAGGTGTCGGAAATTGATGAAAAGCTGTTTACATTAGAGAGCGTGTCATTATATTCGGATGAAAGATATCAAAGCTATGTTGATCCGGGCTATCTGTTAGGCTCTCAGGTTCTGAGCCGAAATAATCAATATCTGTATTTGCGTGCAAACACAGACTGGAGTATGAAAAGCTTACAGCTTGTAATTGCCGATGTAAAAACGCACAAAGAAAATGTTGTAGACATTTTTTAAGGCTATAACTCACAAAAAGCGTTCATCCGCTCAATGTGAGTTATAGCCTTTAATTCTATAATTGATTCAAATTCATAATTCAGCAATGGGTTCATCACTCATTTTCAAAAAGCTTCAAAAGCTTTGAAAGGTCCTCCTTGCCGAAGAACTCAATTTCAAGCTTACCCTTGTTTCCGCCGGAAAGGGAAACCTTTGCCTTTCTGCCGAGCGTCTGGGTAACGGCAAGCTCAACCTCGTCATAATAGGTATCACGCTTTTTTGCACGCTTTTCCTTTTTTGTGTCGCCCTTTAGCAGCGCTTTCACGGCACGCTCCGTTTCACGGACGGAAAGGCTCTTTTTGATAATCTCGTTTGCGAGAGCGATAATCTGTTCAGCGTTTTCGAGAGCAAGAATTGTTCTTGCGTGGCCTGCAGAAAGCTCGCCTCGCTCCACCATTGCAAGAACATCCTGCGGCAAGGAAAGAAGCCTCATTGAGTTTGCAACCGCCGGACGGCTTTTGCCGACCCTTTTTGCCGCCTGCTCCTGCGTCAGTCCGTAGGTCTCCATTAAAAGTGCAAGCCCCTGCGCCTCTTCAATCGGATTGAGATCCTCACGCTGAAGATTTTCAACAAGTGCAAGCTCCATTGCCTCGCTGTCACTCATCTCACGGATGACAACGGGAACCTCGGTAAGCCCTGCCATCCTTGACGCACGCCATCTTCTTTCGCCGGCAATGAGCTGATAGCCGCCGTCAGCAAGCGGACGGACAAGCAACGGCTGAATTACTCCGTGGGTGGAAATGCTGTTTGCAAGCTCTTCAAGAGCTTCTTCGTCAAAGCTCTTTCTCGGCTGGGCACGGTTCGGCTCAATATCATTGATCTTGAGCTTTACGGCAGACTTTGATTCCTCTTCAATTGAATTATCCATAAAAAGCGCATCAAGGCCTTTGCCAAGACCGCCTTTGTTTTTTGCAGCCATTTTTCATTTTCTCCTTTTCTTCAAGTATCCTGAAAAATTATGCAAGCGGAATTTTTCCGTTCTTTTTGAGGAATTCCTCCGCAAGCTCGTCATACGCCTTGCTGCCCTTGGACAATCTGTCATAATATGAAACGGGCTGGCCGAACGACGGCGCCTCCGAAAGGCGGACATTACGGGGAATTACAACAGAGAACACCTTTTGCGGAAAAAAGCGTTTAACCTCGGAAACCACCTGCTGAGTGAGATTCAACCTTCCGTCAAACATTGTCAGCAGAACCCCCTCGATATCAATGAGCGGATTATACTTGCGTTTGACCTGTCTCACCGTGTTCATCAACTGTGACAAACCTTCAAGCGCATAAAACTCACACTGAATCGGAACAAGAACGCTGTCAACGGCACAAAGGGCGTTTATCGTGATGAGACCGAGCGACGGCGGACAGTCAAGAATGATGAAGTCATATTTTTCCTTGAGCCCGGCAAGCGCATTTTTGATTCTTGCTTCCCGGGAATCGAGGTCAGCAATTTCAAGCTCCGCACCGGCAAGATTCATGTTCGCCGGAAGGAGGTCAAGGCGGCTGAACTCGGTTTCCTTAACAATATCCTCGGCTGCAGCGGTACCAATCATCATGTCATAGGTTGAAATTTCCGCATCCTTTTTGCTGAAGCCGAGTCCGCTTGTTGCGTTGCCCTGGGGATCAATGTCCACAAGGAGCGTTTTATATCCCTTCATGCCGATAGCTGCGGCAAGGTTCACGGCGGTGGTCGTTTTTCCGACTCCGCCTTTCTGATTAACTATGGCGACGGTTTTTCCCATAAGTCTGCTGCCTTTCCTTTTTCATCTACATACAAAACACAGTATACCACAACACCAAAAGATTTCAAAGAGCTTTTTCAAAAAATCTGACTAACCTCTGATTTCTTATTTTTGAAATTCAATTGACAACATTACTCGGCTTGCCCTTGACAAAGTTTTCAACATTCTCAAGGAAGATGTTCAAAAGTTTTGTTCTCGCTTCAAGGCTTGCCCAGGCAATGTGCGGCGTGATAAGACAATTTTTTGCGCCGATGAGCACATTGCCTCCTTTCGGCGGTTCAACAGAAAGAACATCAAGCCCTGCGCCGGCAATCGTGCCGTTTTCAAGAGCTTCGGCAAGGTCTCTTTCGTTGACAACACCGCCACGGGAGGTATTTATAAGGAAAGCCGAGCTTTTCATCTTTCGGAGAAAATCACTGTTAACCATTGCGTTTGTGCTTTCGGTGAGCGGACAATGGAGCGTGACAAAATCGCTTTGTGAAACAAGCTTTTCAAGCGTGCAGAACTCGACTGCCCCGAAGCCGTTATATGTATTTGTATGCGGCGAAACGGCAAGCACACGCATTTTGAACGCATTTGCAATTTCCGCAACGGCAAAGCCGATCCGTCCGAAGCCGACAATTCCGAGCGTTTTTCCGGAGAGCAGGGAAATCGGAGCTTTGAGATAGCAGAAATGTTCACTCCTTTCCCAGTCACCGTTTTTCACGCTCTCGCTGTGGAGGGCAACACGGTTGGAAAACTCAAGCATAAAGCCGAAAACAAGCTGAGCCACCGAATCGGTACTGTAAGCGGGAATGTTTGAAACGGGGATTCCCCTTTCCCTTGCCGCTTTGCAATCAACAACATTGAAGCCCGTTGCAAGAACGGCAATGTATTTTAGCTTTGGAAGCATTTCAATTGTCTGCCTTGAAAGCGGAGTTTTGTTTGTAACAAGAATATCGGCATCAAGACTTCGGCTGATGATATCCTCCGGTGCGGTTATGTCATAAACAACATACTCATCAACAAGCTGCGAAAGCGCATCCCACGAAAGGTCCCCGGGGTTTTCGGCATAGCCGTCAAGAATTACAAGCTTCATTTTTCGTTTCCTCCTTTTTCTCAATGCTTTGATTATATCACACGATTCCGGTTTTGTCAGCGAATAAGAAAAAATATTGAAATCAGTAACAGAAAGAAAATATGAAGCTATAATCCGCAGAGAGGCAAAAACCATTCCGTGAATTATAGCTTTCATTTGTTGTTGATATTCAATTTCTGTTCTGCGCCGAATTCAGCACAGCTTTGCCTGTTTCAGGTTAAAACAAAGCCTTATTCCAGCCCGGCAAGCTTTCTGAGCTCTTCAACCTTATCGGTTTTTTCCCATTGAACGCCAAGCTCCTCCCTGCCGACATGACCGTAGGAAGAAAGCGGGCTGTAGATCGGAGCACGCAGTTTAAGAGTGTCAATTATTGCAGCCGGGCGAAGGTCAAATACCTTTCCGACAATTTCGGAAATCTTGTTTTCGTCAATCTTTGCCGTTGAAAATGTTTCAACAAGAACGGAAACGGGCTTTGCAACGCCAATCGCATAGGCAAGCTGAACCTCACACTTTGAAGCAAGACCTGCGGCAACAATGTTCTTTGCAACATATCTTGCTGCATAGGCGGCACTGCGGTCAACCTTTGTCGGATCCTTTCCGGAAAAAGCTCCGCCGCCGTGGCGTGAATATCCGCCGTAGGTGTCAACTATAATCTTTCTTCCGGTGAGTCCGCTGTCACCCTGCGGTCCACCGATTACAAAGCGTCCGGTGGGATTGACAAAAATCTTTGTGTCCTCTCTCATGAGCGAGGCGGGAATGACCGTCTCAATGACAAACTTTTTGATGTCTTCCCTGATTTTTTCAAGGGAAACCGAGTCGCTGTGCTGAGAGGAAACAACAACGGCGGTAACGGCAACGGGCTTTCCTTCGTCATATTCAACCGTAACCTGGCTTTTTCCATCGGGACGGAGATAGGGAAGAGTTCCGTTCTTCCTGACCTCTGTGAGCTTTTTGGTGAGCTTATGTGCAAGCGAAATCGGAAGCGGCATGAGCTCCGGGGTTTCATCGCAGGCAAATCCGAACATCATACCCTGGTCTCCTGCGCCGTTGAGGTTATATCTGTCCTCTTCGCCGCCCTTGAGCTCGAACGACTTGTCAACACCCATTGCAATGTCGCCCGACTGTTTGTCCAGCGTGATAATAACCTTGCAGGTATTGCCGTCAAAGCCTTTTTCGGGTGAATCATAACCGATATCGCAAATAGCTTTGCGTGCAATCGCTTCAATGTCAGGCGATGCGGTTGTGCTGATTTCGCCCATAATAAGAACCTGATTTGTTGTTATCGCAGTTTCGCACGCAACACGGGCATTGGGGTCATTTTCAAAGATTGCGTCCAGCACCGAGTCGGAGATGCGGTCGCAGATTTTGTCGGGATGTCCCTCAGTAACGGATTCTGAGGTAAAAAGATACTTTTTCATTCTGAAGCTCCTTTCATCTTCCTTTAATCTGAAACTTTATACGGTTGAAAAACGAAAGAAAATTCTCCGGTCGTTTTTCAGACCGGAGATAAAACCTTATCTTTCGGTCAATACCGCAGGATTTAGCACCTTGCAATTGCAGGTTGCCGAGCTTCACAGGGCCTGTTCCCTCAGCTGCTCTCAATAAGGAAAATATTCAATTTTGTTGCACATGCAACCCGTTAATTATACACTATTGAGCAGATATGTCAATAGCTTCGCGCAATTTTATATCAGATCCAGGTCAGATAAATGTCAAGACCATCAACAGTGTATGCCTGACCGCCGTCAGAAAGAGCTTTTGTGAATGCATCAAGCATTTCAAAGTTCTTCATGGTTATTCTTGCGTCAATACGATAGTTTTCGAACTTTGCGTCATAACCGGCACCGTCGTTACCAAGCTTGAAGCCGGTGCACCACCAATAGAGACCGTAGGGACGCTCAAAGCAGAACTCCCACTTCTCCTGCTGAATATTGTAACGATAGAAGTTCATGCTCATTCTGAGCATATCTTCATCTGATGCACAGTCATAATGTTCAAAAGCTCTGTCAAAGGGTTTGGTGTAAACGCCGATTTCACCGCCGTAAATAACAAGTCCGTATTGACCTTTCCAGAACTGGATCATCCAGTCCTTGCCGTTTGCTTTGAATTTGAAGCGGTTGGTTTTATAGTTGAGAAGGATAATCTGGGCAGCAACATCATAAGCAACATTGAAGCCGAAGTTCCTCTGCCACGGATCCTTGGCAGTGTAGAAAACATCCCTTTCAGGGTCATAGAGATAACCGAAAAGTCCCATAGAGCCGAGCTTGCCCGTGTCCTTCCACGGATTGTTCGGATCTTCTGCTGCGGTGTAGCTGTGGCTGAGGGAAGCGCCGAAGTCTCCGTAAACATATTTTCCGTTTACAAGAGTAAATGAACGAACCTTATAGGTGTATTCTGTGTTGGTTTCAAGCGAGGTATCAATGAAAGAGTTTGTTTCGCAGGTTCCGATAACAACCTCTGTTCCGTCAAGCGGACTGTAGCGCCAGACTTCATAGCCCGAAGCGCCCTTTGCGGCATCCCAGGTCAGTGCAACTGTCTTTTCAGATGTTGTTGCAGCCTTGAGATTCATGGGAACATCCGGAGTTGTTGAAAGGCGGAAGATCTGGCTGTACTCAGAGGTCAGCTTTCCTGCGGAGGCGGTGAACTTGATGAGATACTCTGTTCCCGGTTCAAGATCCTCAAAGGAATAAACCGTGTCAGAAGTTGTTGCAATTTCCTTCCAAGTGTTGTCGGCTTCGCAACGATAGATTGTGTAATCATCTGCACCGTTGACTGCCGGCCATCTGAACTCAATGCGGTTTTTGGAAACCGTTGCGGAAATTGATTCAACGGTTGAAAGCAGTGTTGTTGCACTGACGGTTTCCGACGGTGCGGAATAGGTTACCAGCGAGCCGTTCTTTGCAACACTCCTGACTGCAAAAAGATGAGTTGAAAGCGAGTCAAGGTCGTTCACGGTGCAGGAGGTCAGTGCTGATTCGGCAACATCTTTATAGGTCTTTGTTGCCGGGTCATATTCAACAACAACATAGCTTGACGCACCCTTTGCCTTGTCCCAGGAGAGGGTTGCGGAGTGTTCGGTAACTCCGTTCACGGCAAGACCGGTAACAGTCTGCGGAAGTGTCTGTGCAACAAGTGTCGGTGAATACTTTCCGTAGTAAACCTTGCCGTTCTTCTTTGCATAAGCCCTTACACGGAAAGAATAGCTTGCTCCTGTTGCAAGGCCGTTGAAAGTATATGAGAGTGCGGAGGTTGCTTTTCCTGCTCCCCAGCTCTTCTGATAGCTGTTGTAAATGAAAACATAATATCCGGTTGCGCCGTCAATTTTCGGCCACTTGAGGGTTATCGAACTGTCTGTACTTGATGAAGCGGTAACATTTTCAACCCTCTTGAGAACAACGGGAGCTTCAACGGTTGTTGCCTTGAGGACGGGTGAATATTTTCCGTATACCGTTTTTCCGTTCTTCTTTATGTATGCTCTGACCTTATAGGAATAGGTTGTTGCATCCTTGAGGTTGCTGTCGGTGTAACTGAGGGCAGTGGTGTTCTTTTCGGTTACCCATTTCTTTTTTGCTGCATTATAGAAAGCAACCTGATAGCCCTTTGCGTTTTTGACTTTTGTCCATTTGATTTTGAGCGATGAAGTAGTCTTTGAAGCAAGTGTGACCTTGCTGACCTTTCCAACGGCGTCTGCTGCCGTGGACATAACCGTTGTCGGCATTACCATGCACAAGCACAAAACAAGGCACAGCAAACTTCTAAGTAACTTTTTCATTTCAGCTTACTCCTTTTTAAATAAATTTTGCTCCGCCGATCGGGCGAATACTGAGTACATAGCATGAGTCCTTACCGAAAACCGAGCTCATGAGGGCAATGTAGCTTTCAAGAAGCTCATTCGGAACAAAAGCCTGGATTGTTCCGGCGAAGCCGCCGCCGTGAACACGCCATGCGCCCTTGCCTTTGAGCAGCTCCTCGCTGAGGGCAAGACCGAGCGAGACGGGCTGATTTTCCGGCGTTTTGTTTGAATAGACATTCTGGTTATACATGTATGATGAAAAGCCGCTTTCAACAACAAGGCTTTTGAAGTTCTCAAAATCCCCTGCTTTCAAAAACGCAACTTGCTTTTCCACTCTTTCGTTTTCGTTGAAGAAATGGAGTGCACGCAAAACGGCACGCTCTGAAACTGCCTTTGCAAGATCGCCCGCATTTTCAACAACATCCTTTTTGGTGATTTCACGCAGAACCTTTTTTCCGAAGTAAGCGGCAATGCGTTCCATCTCCGTCCTTACCGACGCATATTCATCTGTGAGGTCGCTGTGGCTTCCGCCGGTGTCAACAATGCACAGGGAATGGTCAGTCCTTTCAAAATCAAGCGGAACCTTTTCGATAACGGGCTTTGAAAGGTCGGCAAAGTCAATTGTTACAAAGCCTCCGACAGCGCAAGCCATCTGATCAAGCAGACCGCAGGGCTTTCTGAAGTGAACATTTTCAGCATACTGGGAAATTTTTGCAATTTCCTCCGGGCTGATTTTTCCGTCGTTATAAAGGTAGTTGAGCATTGTGCAGACAAGGACCTCAAACGCAGCGGAGGAGGAAAGTCCTGAGCCGGAAAGAACCTTTGAAGCCGTTGTTGCGTCAAAGCCTCCGATGTTATAACCGAGCTCTTTGAACCGGGCAAGAACACCGCGGACAAGGGAACGGCTGTGGCCGGCGTCCTGATCATTGACCTCAAGGTCGGTGATTTCAACCGTGTCCATGTTGTAACCCTTGGACTTTATGCGAACAACTCCGTCATCGTTTTTTGAAGCGGCGGCAACGGCATCAAGGTCAACCGCAGCAGCAATAACTTTACCGTGATTGTGGTCGGTATGGTTTCCGCTGACCTCCGTCCTTCCCGGTGCGGAGAAAAGGGAAACCTCCCTTTCGCAGTTTTTTCCGAACTGTTCTTCAAAATCAGAAAGAACACCGAGGAAACGCTCATACTGTTCATCAAAATGTTTTTCCTGATAAACGGAAGAAAAGCTTTCGTTGAGCTTTTTTTCCATAAGTGCGGCTTTCACCGCAGCATAAGTACTCATGATATATCATCCTTTATGTGTGTTATAAGCATTTACTTTTACTTTGCGCACGGCAATCGAACTTGAATTTTAAATCATAGAATTTAATTTGACTTTAAAAAAGGAAAATTATTCCTCTTTCTTTGAACCGAGTCTTGTCAGTCCTATCACTCCGTTGAGGGAAAGAATGGCCACTCCCGTAAAAATTGAAAGGGAGATAAGTGGAACAATGAACTTTGCGGACGCAGGGTCAAAAACATTTCGTCCGATCGTGGTGAACGAAAAAAGCTTGTATGAAAAACCCAATAGAGAAACAATAAGATATTTCGGAAAACTGATGTCCGTTGTTCCGTAAAGCTGACTGACAGAGTTGACCGGTGTTCCGGGAACAAAACGCAGCAGAAAGAGAATGACCGTTGAGCCGAGCTTGCTTCTGTCAACGAGCTGATGCGCCCGGTCATATTTTGAAAGAATCTTTTCTGCATTTCCCCCGCCGTACCTCTTTCCCCAGAAGAACTTGATTGTGAAAAGAATCGTAAGACCGATAAGGTTGATTGCAGTTGCGTAATACCACTTGAAAAGAACACCGGCCGCCACGCAGATGCAAGAAAGCGGGAACCACGGGATGACTGCCTTGAGCGTATAGTTTGCAAGAATAACGGCAACGGAAAACCATGTTGCTCCGTTGGCCTGAATCCAGCGGTCAAAATCCTCAAGCGTGCTGGTATATTTGTTATACCACTCAACAAACTGCTCAACCTGAAAAAGGCGCAAAAGAACAATCAATGCAAGAGCGACCGTAAAGCAGATGAAGGCTATGAAGTTGAGAACATAACTCCGGCTTTTTTTCTCAGCCACTCGCTTTTCCTCCTTTTTAGCGGCAAAAGTTACACAATGACATTGTATAATAAAAAGAGCTTTCGGTCAATGATTTTTTGTAACATTCTTCATTTTTAATTATTATTGGAAATTTTTTCCTGCCCCTTTTGTGAAATTCGCTTAAAAACTTTAGCTTTGACGGGAAAAATCCGTATTCTTTGTATTTCTAAAATTTATGTCAAAAGCTTTAAAAATATTGCCTGCTGTGATATAATGTGACTTAATGCAGTTGATATTCAGTTCAAAGGAGATTCGATAAATGCTTGATATTAAACTTATCAGAGAAAACCCCGATCTTGTTAAAAATGCAATGAAAACAAGGAACAAGGACATGGACGCCCTTGTTGATGAAATTCTTGAAATTGATGCCCGCCGCCGTGAACTTTCCGCAAAAAGAGATCAGCTCAAGGCCCGCCAGAACGCTGCCGGAAAAATGATTCCGCAGCTCAAAAAGGAAGGCAAGGATACAAGCGAGCTTATGGCGGAGATGAACGCTGTCAAGGAAGCAATCAAGGCTGACGACGATGAACTCACCGCTCTTGAAAACAAACAGAAGAGCATCATGTATGAGTTCCCGAATGTTCCGAGCGAGACCACTCCCATCGGCAAGGACGACAGCGAAAATGTTGAAATCCGCCGCTGGGGTGAACCGAAAAAATTTGATTTTGAAACTGAGGCGCATTGGGACATCGGCGCCCGACTCGGAATCCTTGATCCGGAAACCGCCGCAAAGGTTACCGGCGCACGCTTCCACTTTTATAAAGGCCTCGGCGCAAGACTTGAAAGAGCCGTTATCAACTTCTTCCTCAATACCCACACAGAGCATGGCTATACGGAAGTCTTTCCTCCCTTCATGGTCAACCGTGCTTCAATGACCGGCACCGGTCAGCTCCCAAAGTTTGAGGAGGACGCTTTCAAACTTACCAATGACTATTTTCTCATCCCGACTGCCGAAGTACCCGTGACCAATATGCACCGTGATGAAATTCTTGACGGAAGCCGCCTTCCGATCAAGTACTGCGCATATTCCGCCTGCTTCAGAGCCGAGGCAGGTTCCGCAGGCAGGGACACAAGAGGTCTCATCAGACAGCACCAGTTCAACAAGGTTGAGCTTGTCAAATTCGTAAAGCCCGAGGAAAGCTATAAGGAGCTTGAATCGCTCACCAACGATGCGGAAAGGGTTCTTCAGCTTCTCGGTCTGCCGTACAGAGTTGTTGCTCTCAGTTCAGGTGATATCGGCTTCTCCTCAGCCAAGACTTATGACATTGAGGTCTGGATGCCGTCCTACGGAAGATATGTTGAAATCTCCTCCTGCTCAAACTTTGAGGACTTCCAGGCCCGCCGCGCTTCAATCCGCTATAAGGAAGACGCAAAGAGCAAGGCAAAGCTTGTTCACACCCTCAACGGTTCCGGTGTTGCAATCGGAAGGACGGTTGCGGCAATTCTTGAAAACTATCAGAATGCTGACGGAAGCGTTACCGTCCCGGAGGTACTGCGCAGCTATATGGGAACGGATATAATCAAGTGAAAAAATTGTTCTGCGGCGGCGTTCCCTTTTTTCGGAACGCCACTGCAGTTATATTAAACCAAAATTGCAATCGTTAAAAATTTTTGGAGGTAACCAGATGTATAACAACTTGCCAGACAGCATCGGACTTGTCAGAGAAACCGATCCTGCCGTTGCAGATGCAATGGCTCTTGAACTCAAAAGACAGCAGGAAAAGCTTGAACTTATTGCCTCGGAGAACATTGTTTCTCCGGCGGTTATGGCTGCAATGGGCAGCGTGCTCACAAACAAATACGCTGAGGGCTACCCGTCAAAGAGGTATTACGGAGGCTGCGAATGCGTTGACATTGTTGAAAACATTGCAATTGAACGGGCAAAGCAGCTTTTCTGCGCCGAATATGCCAATGTTCAGCCACACTCCGGTTCTCAGGCGAACTTTGCCGTTTACACAGCTTTCCTCAAACCGGGTGATACCGTTCTCGGAATGAGTCTTGCGGACGGCGGTCACCTCACCCACGGCTCAAAAGTCAATCTCAGCGGAAAGCTTTATAACTTCTTCTCCTACGGCGTTGACGAAAACGGCTATATCGACTATGATGCGCTTGAAAAAACCGCACTCGAATGTCAGCCGAAAATGATTGTTGCCGGCGCTTCCGCATATCCGCGTGAAATCGACTTTGAGCGCATCGGAAAGATTGCAAAGAAAGTCGGTGCAATCTTCTTTGTTGATATGGCTCACATTGCAGGTCTTGTTGCCGCCGGACTCCATGTCTCCCCCGTACCGTATGCTGATGTTGTTACAACCACAACACACAAAACACTCAGAGGCCCGAGAGGAGGTCTGATTCTTGCAAAAGCCGAACATGCCGCCGCACTCAACAAGGCTGTTTTCCCCGGCTCGCAGGGCGGTCCGCTCATGCACACGATTGCGGCAAAGGCTGTCTGCTTCGGCGAAGCTCTCAGCGAAAGCTTCAAGGAATATCAGAATCAGCTTGTTAAAAACTGCGCCGTTCTTTCCGAAGAGCTGATGAAAAACGGCGTTAACCTTGTTTCCGGCGGAACGGACAACCACCTCTGTCTGCTTGACCTGCGTTCGCTCGGCGTTACGGGCAAGGAACTTGAACAACGCCTCGATGCCGTGAACATCACAACCAACAAAAACGCTGTTCCCAACGATCCTCAGAAGCCCTCCGTAACAAGCGGCGTTCGTCTCGGCACGGCAGCAGTGACAACAAGAGGTCTCAAAGAGGAAGACATGAAGAAAATTGCAAAATTCATTGCCCTTGCTGCAACCGATTTTGAAAACAGCCGTGAAGAGATTCTTTCCGGCGTTGAGGAAATCTGCAAAAAATATCCGTTGTATGCATAACAGATAACCCAACAACTAAGGAACCTCTGAATAAATCACAGTATACTCTTTGATGCACATATTACTTGCATCTTTCCCGCCATATTGCACAAAAACCGCTTGAAATCCGATAGGATTCCTGCGCGGCTTTTGCACAATCTGACGAAAAATCTGACTGCGTAATCTGCACATCAGATTTAATCAGAGCTTCTCTAAGAAAGCTATAATCCGCAGAATGATGATTTTTATCTCTGCAGATTATAGCTTTTTTCTTTGAATTTGCTCTTTCTCCTGCGCAGTATTCTCAGAGGTTATACACTGAACATACCTGCATCTGCCGGAGTCTTGAATTCCTTGATGCTGTAAACTGTTGTTGAGCTCGATGAGATAACCTGAATGGTGACAAGCTCATCGCCCTTGAAGAAGAACTTCCGGACATTTCCGTTTGAATCGGTAACATAGTTGACCTGGCAGGGACGGCTGTTAATTCTTTCAATTGTTGAGGTGATTCCGGTTTTCGGGAACTGAATCTTTCCGGAAAGCTGTGCAATATTGAAGCCCATTCCGAAAATGTCGTTAAACTTCATGCTTGTTCCGTCAATGATGAAATACATGAACGAGCTTTTGCGGTCATAGACGATTCTTGCCGGTCTGTTCGTTTCAAAGTCCGTCTTTATGGCTACCATATTGTTCCTTTCGGCAAAGGAAACTTTCCGTCCGCCAACCTCTGAAGCATTCGTTGTGAATGTCATCTGATAGTTCCCGTTTTCAACCATGTTTGTGTATCTCTGAACCTTGTATGAGCCGGTTGTGATTTTTGCCGTTGAGCCGGCAGTGAACTTGGGAAGATCACCGTAAATCACAAGGCTGCCTTCCGTGCGATAAGGTCTAACTGAGAACATATATGAGCCTTCATCAAGATTTGTGAGGGTATACGTTCTTGCGCCCTTGACATCATCAAGGATGATGCTGTATCGCCTTTCGGGGTTGTAATAGTAAACCTGATATCCGGTTGCGCCGGCAACGGGATTCCACTTGAGCTGAACAGTGTCCGGTCTCGGATATGTTATATACACGCTCTCCGCAGGAGCAGGTCTTGTTACAGCCTTGAATACCGCCGAATAATTGCTGCGATAGTACTTGTTGTCAACAATCTTGTGTGCTCTGACTGAGAAACGATAGGTGGTTCCCGGCTTGAGGTTTTTGATGGTGGCCTTTGTTGTTGAAACAATTGCAAGCCTTGTGTACTCCTTTGTGTTCAAATCATAAGAATAGACTGTGTATCCGTCCACAAACGGGCTTCTGTTCCAGGTCAGAGTGAATGTGTTGTGGGTTGAGTCCGCCATTTTCAGCCCGGTTACGGTCTGCGGAATAATACTGAAGGAAACGGTCTTGCTGCTTTTGTAGCCGTTCTTTGAAATACCGGTGACTTTGACCTTGCCCTTGCCGACGCTTCTGTTGGAGGAATAGGTGACTGTGTAATGCGTACCCTTTTTGAGCGTCTTTTTGCCATAGGTAACAGTAACTGCAGGCGTAAGATTCTTTCCTGTGTATATAACCGGTGTTGTGACCTTTACCTTGCATTCTGACATCGGAATTGTTTTTGCAACAATCTTGAAAGAAAGGGTTTTGCTTCCGGTGTATCCGTTCTTGTCAATGCCGGTAACGGTTACCTTTGCCGTTCCGACATTTTTGTTTGAGGAATACTTAACGGTGTAATGTGTTCCGCTTTTGAGCGTCTTTTTTCCGTAGGTAACGGTAACCTTGGGCTTTTGCGCTTTTCCGTTGTATGTTACTGAAGAGGCGGCAAGCGATATCTTGCAGTTGGAGATATGCACCTTTTTTGAAGCAGCCTCGGCAACAATTGCAGTTCCTCCCGGAAGCCTGTTTGCAAGATATGCCGGCGAGAAAACCAGCATTGCCGCAATAACAAGCGAAAGCAAGCCGAATTTCAGATGTTTTCTTTGCATAATTATCACCATAACCTTCCCGGCCACAAACAGTGCTTGAACATCACATTGAATCCTTGCTGTAGCCGCACAAGGTGTGACGGTATATGATTTATTGGGTTAATAATGATTCTGCCCGTTCAAGGCAAATCAGGTTCTTTCACTTTGCGTTGACGAATGAAACAAAACGCAGGAAACCTGCCCTTCCCTCCTCGGTGCGCTTATAAACACCGGCATGTTCCAATACCTTTGAAAAAACAAGTCCGATTTCCTTTTTCAGGATATCCGCCGTGTTTTCCTCTGTGAAGTCATACTTATCTCTGAACGATGAGAGCCATTCGGCGTGCTTTGAAAGGACGCTGTCGTCCGAGATGTCACGGTTTTCAAGAATTGCCTTTTCAAGAAGAGCAATTTCATTTTTAAGTCTTGCCGGAAGAACTGCGAGTCCCATAACCTCAATGAGACCTATGTTTTCCTTTTTGATGTTGTGCAGCTCGGGATGCGGATGGAAAACGCCGAGCGGATATTCCTTTGTTGTTATGTTGTTGCGAAGAACGAGATCCATTTCAAAATCTTCGCCTCTGCGCCTTGCAATGGGGGTGACGGTGCTGTGTTTTTCTCCGTCCGTTTCAGCAAAGATGAAACATTCCTCATCCGTATATCCACGCCATGCGTTAAGGATTTTGTCCGCAAGCTCAACAAGTCTTTCTTTCTCCTTTGAGCGGATGCGGATAACAGACATCGGCCATTTTACAAGACCGCAGTCAACATCCTCAAAGCCCTTGAATGATACAGGTGTTTCAACCGGAGCCTTTTCCATTGCAAATTCATAGCGGCCGCCCTGAAAATGCTCATGGGAAAGGATTGAACCGCCGACAATCGGCAAATCGGCATTTGAGCCGATGAAGTAATGCGGAAAAAGCTCCGTGAAATCAAGCAGCTTTTTGAACGCACTTTTGTCAATCTTCATCGGAATGTGTTTTTTGTTGAAAACAATGCAATGCTCGTTATAGTAAACATAGGGCGAATACTGAAAGCCCCACTCTGCGCCGTCAATGGTTATGGGGATGATACGGTGATTCTGCCTTGCCGAGTGGTTCATTCGGCCGGCGTATCCCTCGTTTTCCGGGCAGAGCAGACATTTCGGATAACCGCCCTGCGGCGCAAGCTTTGCCGCCGCAATTTCTTCCGGTGTTTTTTCCGGCTTTGAAAGGTTGACAGTGATGTCGAGTGTTCCGTACTCGCTATCGCTCTTCCATTTGAGGTCACGGCAAACACGGTAGCGGCGTATGTAATCGCTGTTGCAGGAAAGCTCATAGTAGTAATCGGTTGCCTTTTGGGGCGACTGCTCATAAAGCGAATTAAACCTTTGAGCAACAAAGGACGGACGGGGAACAAAAACGCTCATGAGCTTTGTGTCAAAAAGGTCACGGCTTGTCACGGTGTTCTCTATAAGTCCTTTTTCGGCGGCAAAATCAAGCAGAGCGCCCAGCACGCTTTCAAGCTGAACTTCACCGTCAGGGATTTCGCAGTCCTCAAAGCTGTCAAGAGCGAGAATTTCAAGCAGACGGTTGATGCAAAAAATTTCGTCCCCTTTTTCAATAAGACCGCAGTCGAGCGCATATTTTACAAGAAGTTTGATTTGTCTGTATATCATTGCAAAGCCTCCGTGGTGTTTTTACGGGTGCTGCCGAAAAAGCTCCGGCAGCTGATTATACGGCCGACAAAAGCCGACTATACATTATAATAATACACCAAAACGCACCGCGAATCAATATCCCCTGAATATTTTTCTCTGCCGGTAATGTCCGGTTTCTTTAATATGTTTTTTCATTATAGCATCGCATACTTATATGCGGTTTAAAGAATTCAATCATTTTTTGTTTTGTTCCGACAATAAAATCAGAATCCCGGCGGTGGTAAAATTTGTCTTTTGCACTGTTTCGGAACAGAAAAACGGCCGGCGCTTTTGCACCTACCGCAATTTTTTATTATTCTGTACTATCAAACAAG
>JAEDHZ010000005.1 GCA_016292705.1 Clostridiaceae bacterium | reverse complement strand
TTACATTTGCAATAACGGTGAATGAATCCTTGGAAACTATCTTGTAGTCCATAATATAACCTCCCTCAAGAGAAAATTTGATTTTCAGCGGAGCAAAGGATTTGAGCATGACGGCGTCCTTACGCACGGCAACAGGCGTTACGCCGTGAAACCTTGTGAACGCCTTTGCAAAGCTGTCCGGCGAATCATATCCGTACTTTAAGGCAATGTCAATCACCTTTTCATCGGTCGTTGCAAGCTCGTTGCCTGCAAGCGCAAGTCTGCGGTTGCGGATATACTCTGAAACCGTGAAGCCGCAGAGCATTGCAAAGCCCTTCTGAAAATAAAAAGGTGAAAGGTTCACACTCTCCGCTATACTGTTCACCGAGATATCTTCCGTGATATGCTCCTCAATGTACTGAATTGAATTGCCGATGACCGCCATCCACTCCATGCTTTAAGCCCTCCTTTGCTTTGCTGCAACCACATTATAACACCGCAGGGAACTGCTTTCCCGATTATATTTGCTCTCTTTTGTCCAAAGCTTCAGCCGTTCGACTTATCTTCATAAATCATCGGCATAAAGCGGATACCGTTGACTGTCTGTTCCTCATCTGTCGGAACAAAACCGAGTGCCTTATAAAACTCAACACCGTAAGGCGATGAATTAACTGTTATTGATCGTTTCACATAACTTCTTTGCATAAATCCGAAGAGCTTTGTTCCGATTCTGCGGCGGTGGTACTCGCCTTTGACAAAGAAAAAACAGATATGCGCATTTTCGCTACGAATGCTGACTTCACCTATAAGCTTTTCGTTTTCAAAAGCACCGTAGAATTCGACACCGGAAAGATAAGCTTCATCGTGAAGGCATTTTCTGAACTCCTCTATGCCATCTGCGGAACAGACCGGTGCTTCATATTCCGAAAAGACCTCCCACGCAAGCGAAAGAGCCTCAGGAATTTCATCAGGCTCAAGAGGACGAACAGAGTACTGATCCCTTGTCAGTGAATACATCACCATGTCAAGAACTTTTCCGTTTTTAAACGCATTATTTTTAAGCGTACCCTCAAAGTTAAAGCCGGCTTTTTCCAACACTCTCCTTGAGCCCGCATTGTGTGAGAACGGCTCAGCGAAAATGCGCAGAATGTCGGTTGTTTCAAAAATAACTTCGCAGAGCTGACGGACAGCCTGTGTCATTATGCCCTTTCCCCATTGTTCCTCAGCCAGATAATATCCAAGCTCAGCGGTACGGTTATGTATGTTTCCCTGACGGAACGCTCCGATACTGCCCACAACCTTTCCGTCAACGCAAACTGCGTAGGCAAAAGTATCGGCAGGATCAGCAGCAAGCATTGCATTTATGTATTGCTTTGCATCATCTTCGGTATACGGATACGGAAGACCGTCTCGCAGATTGTCCATGACCTTTTTGTTTGACAGTGCTTTTGCCAGTGCCTCAGCATCTGACAGCTCCCATTTTCTTATTGTTACTATAGTCATCCCTCTCAATGGTGAAGCAACCGGTTTTCCGTATGCCGTCAGCGTGAAAAACTCGGCTCACACCGGTTGCCTTATTCAACAGTTTATTAAATAAACATATTTTTCTGATTTGTGTATATCGACAAAACAATCCCGGACTTCTGACAGACCGCCTTTGCTTCTAATGTACTTCTTCTCATTTACGCAGATACTTTGCGGTTATTGTGTCAGCATCATCAAACATTTCTCTCGGAGTTCCGGTAAACACGATTTCTCCGCCCTTTGAGCCTCCGTCAGGACCGACATCAATGATATAGTCGGCGAGCTTCATAACATCCGTGTTGTGCTCAATAACAATCACCGTGTTTCCCCTGTCAACAATCGATTCAAGGATACCTACCACCTTTTCAATGTCTGCGGGATGAAGACCGGTTGTCGGTTCATCGAGGATATATATATTACCCTTTTTCTTGATGTTCTGTGCAAGCTTCACACGCTGACGCTCTCCGCCGGAAAAAGTGGAAAGAGGCTGTCCGAGAGAAATATACGGCAGACCGACCTCCATCAGTGCATCCAGCTTGTCTCTTATTTTTTTGTTGGACGCAAAGAATGAAACTGCTTCCTCAACGCTCATTGCAAGCACTTCAACGATAGTTTTTCCTTTGTAGCGATATTTCAGTGCTTCATCACTGTATCTTGTTCCGTTGCAGTATTCACATACAGTTGTTACCGGCTCCATGAAAACAAGCTCCGTTGTTATCATTCCTCTTCCCTTGCAATAAGGACATGCTCCTTTTGCGTTAAAAGTGAAAAGGCCGCTGTCAACACAGTTTTCGGTTGCAAATACCTTTCTGATTTCGTCAAAAAAGCCCAGGAAAGTGCACACGGTGGAGCGTCCGGTTGCCGTGATGGCACTCTGGTCAATCATAACCACCTGATCTTCATATTTCTTTGCAAACACATCACGGATGAGTGAAGATTTTCCGCTGCCTGCTACTCCGGTCACCACGGTCAGTATTCCGAGCGGAATGTCAACATCAACATTTTTGAGGTTATGAAGTGAGGCTCCTCTGACTTCAAGAAAGCCTTTTGGTTTGCGGACATTTTCTTTTATTCTTATTTCTGCAGAAAGAGCATTACCTGTTTTTGTTCCGCTGATAAGAAGATTTTCGTAGCTTCCCTGGAACAGAACCTGTCCACCGTTCTTTCCGGCAAGAGGTCCGATATCAATAACTTCATCGGCAATGCTGATTATATCCTTATCGTGCTCAACAACCAAAACGGTGTTGCCCTTGTCACGAAGGCTTTTCAAAAGGCGGGACATTCTGTGAACATCCCTGGGGTGCATTCCGGTGCTCGGCTCATCAAAAATATATATCATTCCGCAAAGCGAGCTTCCCATATAGCGGACAAGCTTCAGCCTTTGCGCTTCTCCGCCGGAAAGAGTTGAGCTTTCTCTGTTCATGAAAAGATACGGCAGACCGATATCAATCATTCTGTCAAGAGACGCAATAAGCTGCTTTACAATTGAATCGACCCGTTGATCCTTAATTTCCGAAAGTACATCACGAAGCGTTGAAAACTCCATTTCACACATCTCATCAATGCTGTATCCGTTGACCTTGCACGAAAGCGTCTTTTCATTGAGCCTCTTGCCTTTGCAGTCCGGACATTCACATTCATAAAGATACTGAGCAATTTTTTTGAGTGTATAGTCGGTCTGTTCCTCAACTCCTTTCATGAGAACCAGACGCTTGAACTGGTTATACACGCCTTCAAGCTTCTTGTCCAGCCGTTCTCCTCCGGGAGTTCTGCTTCCATACAAAAGAACATTCTGCTCCGCTTCGGTAAGGTCTTTCCACGGAACATCTGTCCTGAAGTATTCCGGATGCCTGTATACCTTCCAGTAATACTTGTCCTTTCCGAAAGCCGGAAGCATAAAACATCCTTCATCATAGGTCTTTTCTTCATCAATCAGATTATGAACATCGAAGTCCATAACTTTTCCGATACCGGCGCAGGTCGGGCACATACCGTTTGGATTGTTGAAAGAAAAATATGAAGCCGGACCAACAGCAGGAACACCGATTCTTGAATACAACAACCTCAGCAGAGAGTACATATCACTTATTGTTCCGACCGTCGACCTTGCATTGCCGCCGAGTCTGTTCTGGTCGATAATAACGGATGGATTGAGGTTCTCTATCCATTCAACATTCGGCTTATCATACTTTGGAAGTCTTCCCCTGACCCATGCGGTATAGGTTTCATTCATCTGCCTTTGGCTTTCTGCCGCAACGGTATCAAAGACAATACTTGATTTACCCGAGCCGGAAACTCCGGTGAAAACAACAATTTTATTCTTCGGAATGTCAATGGATATATTTTTTAGATTGTTTTGTTTCAGTCCTCTGATTTTTATCGGTTCCATGATTATTCCTCCTTTTTTTCAACCGGAATCTGAATTTCCGTCAGCCATTGGCTTTCGTCCTCTTTGTTCCATACTCCGTCAATGTACTTTTCTCTGATTGAGCCGACAATTCTATAGCCGTTTTCTTCAATATAATTCAAAACACATTCATAGGTTTCGCTCATTGAAGCATAAGAACCCTTATGATACACGCACGCCGCCTGAATCTCCGGCATCACTTTGAAGTTAAGACCGTCCACATTCTTTTTCATCCCGGTTACAGCCTGGCAAATCTCAACAAGAACATCATCCTCTTTGCAGACGGGTTCAAGATAATTCGTGAAGCAGTATTCCGGATTTTGACACTCACATTCAGCAAGTTCCATGAGTTCACCTGCCTGCGGCATAATCTCAAAAAGACAATCGTAGCTTTCAATTCTCCGTTCAACTGCAGCAACCGTCACTTCCGGAATTGTTTTCAACAGTACGGGAGCCGACAGAGAGCTTCCTTTGTTTGCAAGATATCCGTCAAGGATTGCAATCTGCTTTGTCAGCTTGGCTATTTTGCAAAGCAAGTCTGATTTTTTCTTGTTCAAAACTGCTTTTTCATCGGAACAAGCGTTGATTCTTGCAATATCTTCAAGAGAGAATCCCGCCTTCTTCAACGCTGTAATCTTATGAACAACAGCCATCTGAT
Organism: Clostridiaceae bacterium; assembly: GCA_016292705.1. Classification (GTDB taxonomy): domain Bacteria; phylum Bacillota; class Clostridia; order Oscillospirales; family Acutalibacteraceae; genus UBA6857. Next base: position 13,143 of record JAEDHZ010000005.1, on the reverse strand, counting down.
TCATCCTGTAATATCTGTAGCCGTTTTCTTCGTTAATGTATGCCGGCAAAAGAAGTCCCTGCTCCTCGTAAAACCTAAGGGTCTTTACGGTAACATGATTCATTGCGGCAAACATTCCGATTCTGAATAAGCTTTCATCACCGAAACAGTCACAAGCGTTGTGTTTTTTTGTCATTTCCATGTTCAAACTCCGATCTGTTTTATTCAGGTTTCATTGGACAACACTCTCATCCCACACCTGTGCACCGATTATAAATCCTCCCCTAAGGGGTAGAGTCAAGTCTTTTTTCAAATCTTTTCAAAATTCTGATGTAATTATAGCATAATACTTTTTAAAAGTCATCAGATTATCCAGGCATATTCAAACTGATCAGTAATTAAGCCCGAACACTTTGCTTTTGCACAAAAACAACCACCGCAAAAACCTGAACAGGCTTTTTCGGTGGTTATCACTTTCACTTATGCAAAACGGTTTCAGTGCGTATATTTGTTGTTTTATCATATACCGCACGGCTTTCCGGCTTTTGAGTTTCTTCAATTTTTTTGAGATATGTATTATCCATTATTATCTCATAACAAATCTCGTTTGAAAGAAAAACGCAATAGTATTCATTTTCACGGGCCGTTTTTTCGCATTGAGACGATAGGCTTTTGCGAATTTCAAGAGCAGCAATCAAATTTTCACTTTTTTTGCTGTCGAAACCCGAAAACGCACTGAGAACCCTTTCGCAAGACTCAACAAAACGGTCAATGTCACTTTCAAGGAGAGTCACTTTGTTTTGTCCGTCCGTTCGTGCAATCACAAGACGGCATTCAAACAGCCTCCCGTTTTCATCGGCAAGCAATTTTACAAGCACTCTTTTTCCGCCTGATTCATCGCAAGAAGCGACAAAGGAATACTCAGTCGTGCTTCCCCTTTCTGCAGCGCTCATCATCTGATATGAAAGTTTTTCAACATTTTGGGCATTGTATCTTTCGGAAAAAAGAGCAATATTCGCTGTCTCATTTTCGCTGCAGGAGCATAGAGTTGTCATTATAACAAAGCAAAACAGAAATACAAAAAATCTTTTCATCTTCATCCCCTTTTCAGATATCCCCTGATAAATTGATATTCATCGTTCATACAAAAAAGAACGATAAGCTGATATAAACGACACGGCAGTCACCGGACGGTGACTGCCGTGTCGCAAGAAAAGATTTATAGAAAGGGGAGAGAGGAGATCTGGGTTAATCAGTCAACAACTGTGAAAGCATCCGCTTACACCGTTATCCGATACATTTAAAACATCTGACTTGCCATGTTTTTGTATAAGCAAGGGACTTCTTCCCTTTGCAGATACTGAATCAAAATTATCTTTTGTTAACTTTGTGTTAACATGATATCATGTTTTCAACTAAAAGTCTATAGACGCTTTGTACAAATCGCAAGAATTTTTGATAAATTTTTGTCAATCTTGCTCAATTTCATGAATTATCATTCACCGACATTAAGATTATGCCATTGTTCCCTTAATCCAACTTTAAAAGCCAAAAAGTCTATAATTTTTCAAAGTAATTCATGCAGTTCCAAACAAGAGAAAGATTACGGAATCTATATCCATTATTAAGTGAGAACGAAAAAGATATTATAAGTTATTCCGGTTTTTCTGCGTTGACCAAAAAAGAAATCCGATGTATAATTAAACGCAAGGAGGAGTTTCCATGAAGAAAACGCTTTCATGCGATACAATCAAATATATTGCAATCATGGCAATGCTGCTTGACCATATTGCGTGGGCATTTTTACAGTTAGACTCCCCTACTGCGCAGGTATTCCATTTCATTGGCCGCATCACTGCCCCGACAATGTGCTTTTTTATTGTTCAGGGCTTCCTTCACACAAGAGATGTAAAGAAATACCTTTTGAGGCTGTTGGTTTTTGCTCTGATATCGCAGTATCCGTGGTGTATGCTGTTCAAGCGGGAATTCACCGAAATTCCGCTCAACATCTTCTTCACGCTGTTTTTTGCATTGCTTGCCGTCTGGGCAGAAGCAGAAATAAAAAATCCTTTGCTGCGCAACATTGCGGTTTTTCTTTGCACAGTTCTTACAATTGTTTCTGACTGGTGCTTTTTTGCGGTTTTATGGTGCGTTGTTTTCTACAGATACAGAAATAATCAAAGAAAGATGTGGTTGTTTTTTTCGTTGGTTTCACTATCATACACGGTATATGTTTTTTTCGGTTCGGCCGAAACCGTAGTCGAACTTTATAAAGCTATTCCGTACTGTCTTTACTCGCTCGGTTCGTTTCTCTGCATACCATTGATAAGCTCATATAATGAAAGCATCAAACCAAGCAGGAAAAACAGGCATGTCTTTTACTTGTTTTATCCGCTGCACATGCTGATTCTCGCAATCATTGAAAACATGGTATAACAAATGGGCTGTCCCGTTCAAAACAGCCCAGTTGTTATACTTATTATCAATATGTATGCTTTTCAATAATTCCCTTTGTTACATCGGGATAATTCGTAATTATTCCGTCGACACCGCAACGGATCATTTTTTCAATATCCCTGATTGAGTTGACAGTCCAGGTGTTGACAAGCAGTCCCGCCTCATGCGCCTCATAGACATACTTTTCGTTGACAAAAATATTCTGCGGATGGAGTGCGTCAACATGAAGATTTCTTGCAAAATCAATCGGGTGGCGCAGCATAGGCAGAGCGGTCTTTCTGTTCACGCTATACAAAAAACCTGTTTTGCAGTCTTCGTCAATCAGCTTTGCTTCAATAATCAGCTTGGGATCAAAGCTTGAAATGATAAGCTTTTCAAAAAGGCCGTGTTCCTTCACAAGACGGATGGTTTCGCTGACTATTTCGGTTTCGTTTTCCTTTGGACTTTTCAGCTCAATGTTGAGGACCGAAATGTCTGCATCTTCAACAAAAGTGAGAAATTCATCCATCGTAGGTATCCGGGTTCCGGCAAACCTCGGGCTGAAGTATGAACCGAAATCATACTTCTTGAGCTGGTCAAGCGTCATCTGCGATATGCTGCCCTTGCCGTCTGAAGTGCTGTCAATGGTATAGTTATGGCAAAGCACAAGCTGACCATCCTTAGTGATATGAACATCGGTTTCAAATCCGTCAATGCCGATTTCAAGTGACTTTTTGAACGCAGGAAGCGTGTTCTGAGGGGCATAAATATTGGCTCCCCTGTGGGAAATAACATTAATATGGGACATCCCGTCAAGACTCCTCTCACCGGTTGCAAAAAAGAAACAACTCAGTTTGCATAACGACCGGAGTATCAAATATTTTCTGACAGTATAGCATTTAATGGTAAAAAAATCAAGGATTTTCGTTTTTCTTCGGGCAAATATGACTTCAAAAACCTGATAATACTTGACAAAAATATTATTTAGTATAAAATATTATTTTACAGCCTTAAAAATCGAATTGAAAGGATGCTGCTTTCCACATGGCTCAAAAAATCAAAGACTTCCTCCAAAGCACATTTTTATACAGAATCTATCTTTTCTTTGTCCGTAACTTCCGCAAATTGAAATCAAGCATCATCAAAGCTACTAACCCGCTATACAGATTCTATACTTTTAAAATTCTTTATCCGTCCGCATACAGAAAAGCGGCAAGAAAGCCGGTTGACGAGAATAAGGTTGTTTTCATTGAACTGAGACTGCCTACTCTCACAAACAGCTATAAGCTCATGTATGACACGCTGTATGCCAATTATGATTTTGACATCCACTGTCACTTTTTGCGAAACACTTATGTCAAACGAAAAGTATACAGAAAAAACTGCGTTAAAATGCTCAAAGACATTGCAACGGCAAAGTATGTCTTCTTTGATGAAGCCACCAATGTCACCGCTCATGTTAAATTCAGACCCGAAACGGTAATAACACAGCTCTGGCACGGCTGCGGTGCCTTCAAGAAGTTCGGCTACAGCACTGCTGACGCAATCTTTGGTGCTTCAAGGAAAGACATGGACAAATACCCGTTCAACCGTGGATATACAAATGTCACTGTAAGCAGTCCTGAGGTTATCTGGGCCTATGAAGAAGCAATGAACTACAGCCACGAAAGCGGTGTTGTTAAGGCCCTCGGAAGCAGCCGTACTGATATTTTCTATAACAAGAACTTCATTGCAAAGGCTTATGATACACTTTACTCTGTTATGCCTCAGGCAAAGGGCAAAAAGGTCATTCTTTACGCCCCGACTTTCCGTGGCAGAGTTGCAAAGGCAAAGACACCGAACATCCTTAGCCCGGAATTTATGAAATATGTTCTCGGTGACGAGTATGTTCTGCTGTTCAAACACCATCCGCTTGTCAGAAAGCGTCCGAATATTCCGGAGGTCTGCGAGGATTTTGCCAAGGATGTTACCGACGAAATGACAATTGAAGACCTGCTTTGCGTCAGCGATATCTGTATCTCGGACTACTCCTCTCTTGTTTTTGAATATTCACTCTTTGAAAGACCGATGATCTTCCTTGCCCACGATCTTGAAAACTTCTTCGATTGGAGAGGTTTTTACTATGATTATTTCGAGCTGGCCCCCGGCCCCGTTGTTAAAAGCACAACGGAGATCATCGAGTACATTCAGAATATCGACAAACTTTTCGACAAGGAAAGAGTTCACGCATTCAGAGAAAAATTCATGTCCTCATGCGACGGTCATGCAACAGAGCGCATAATGGATATCATGTTCGCAGATGCACTCGAAAGCCACAGAAGAGCCGAGCCGCTCCCGGAAAAGCCCTATCACCTCATACCCCATTCAGATGACTTTGTGATTGAGGAAGAGACTGAAAATGACGACGACAACGATTCGGAATCCGAAGCAGAAACCGAAAAGGAAAATGAAACAGAAGTTTAAAACTATGCTTGATATCAGAAAAACCGCAAACGAAGAAACAACAAAAGCGATAAGTATTGCCTGCGAAATCTTTTTTGAGGAGCAAGCAATTCCGGAAGAACTGACACCCGTTCCGGACGAACTCTCGCCTGTATGGTGGGGTGCGTTTTCAGAAAATGAACTTATCGGAACAATTGCTGAATACAAGCAAAACGGAAAACATCACATTGGCAGACTCACCGTCAAAAAGGAATTCAGAGGGCACCGAATTGCAACAATGCTTGTCACTCATGTTTTGAGCGAGCTTTTTCAAAGAGGAGTTGACGAAGTTCTCCTTGACGCAAGGGAAGCAACAAAAAGAATTATTCTCAGCCTCGGCGGGCAAGTTACCGGAGAAAAATATGCGTTTTTCAACAGTACCTGCACACCGGTCAAAATCACGAGAGAGCAGTTTTTGAAAAACTCATAAAGAGAGAGAAAAACCACCGTGCCACAAAGCAGGACACGGTGGTTTTTTGAATCATTATCAGGTCTGTGCGGCGCCGTCAACGGAAATAACATCACCGGTGACATAGCTTGCCATATCACTCGCAAGGAAAAGGAAAACATTTGCAACCTCTTCCGGCTCACCGATACGACCGAGAGGAATCGGAGCAGAAACTCTTTCAACCATCTCAGGAGGTAATGCGGCAACCATATCGGTGCGTGTTACACCGGGAGCAACAGCATTAACTCTGATGCCGGCACGGCCAAGTTCACGGGCAAGACTGCGGGTAAGACCGTTAACGGCAAACTTGCTTGTCGGATAGCCTACACCGCTGGGCTGTCCGTAAATGCTGACCATTGAGCTTGTGTTAATGATGCATCCGCTCTTTGCCTCGCGCATGAACGGCTCAACAGCTTTGCAACCGTTGAAAACAGCTGTAACATTCAAGTCCATAATTTTTTTGAAGTTTTCCGGTGTGTACTGAGCAATAGGTTCCCTTGCAGAGATACCTGCGTTGTTTACAAGAATATCAACCTTTCCGAAAGTTTTTACAACTTCCTTCACTGCGTTGTTCAGCTCATCAAAATCCGCAAGATTCGGGCACAGTCCGATAACCTCATAAGCGGAATTCTCGCTTTTAAGTTCGTCAAGAGCCTTATCGACGGTTTCCTTTCTGCTTCCGAAGAGAGCGACTTTTGCGCCGTTTTTAAGATATGTGCGGACAACGGCAAGACCGATTCCGCGTGTTCCTCCGGTGACAATTGCAACTTTTCCTTTTAGCATTCCTGGTCAGTCCTTTCTGATTAGCTTTATGGTTTTGACCTGTATTAGTATATGGACAAAAGGAGAAAAAGTCAAGTGTTACTAAATATATAGTGGATTCGATATTAAAAACCTCAGGCAAACACCACTTTTCCTCTTTCTTCTGTTATTTAATAGAATCCGTGTATCTGCACGCATTAACAGCGGCAACGGCTCCGTCAGAAACGGCGGTTGCAATCTGGCGCACAAGCTTTGTGCGGCAGTCTCCGGCAACAAAAATGCCCTCTGTTCCGCTTTCACACTCCTCGCCGGAAACAATGTAGCCGTAATCATCAAGGCTGGCAACCGACCTGAACGGCTCATTTTCCGGCACCTGACCAATTGCAACAAAAATTCCGTCAACTGAAAGTGTTGTTTCCTCGTTCGTCTCTGTGTTTCTTATTCTTATTGCACAGAGTGAATCTTCACCCTCAAGTCCGCTGACAACCGAGCTTGTGACAAACTCAACATTCTCCTTTTTTTCAAGCAGGTCAAGCAGTTTTTTTTCTCCGGTAAAGAACGGGAGATTCTGAACAAGCGTAACCTTTTTGCAAAGTTCGGAAAGCATAACTGCTTCCTGCAAGGCAGTGTTTCCACCGCCTATGACGGCAACTTCTTTTCCTTTATAAAACGCACCGTCGCAAACCGCACAGTATGAAACACCTGAGCCGACAAATTTTTCTTCATTCTCTGCGCCAAGGGTTCTGTGCTTTGAACCGGTTGCAACAATAACGCTTTTCGCTTCATAGGTTGCATTTTGTCCGATTACTCTTTTTGTTTTTCCCTCTGTCTCAATTGCTGTAACCTCATCAAGCTCAATCTCAGCACCAAGGGATAGTGCCTGTTCAACAAGTTTTTCGGCAAACTCGTTTCCGCTCATCTGAAGCGTTCCGGGATAGTTTTCAACCTTTGGCGAATGGGTAATCTGACCGCCAAAGGTTTCCTTTTCAACAACAAGCACACTCTTCTCGGCCCGTCTTGCATAGACCGCAGCAGTGAGACCGGCAGGACCGGCACCAACAACAACAATATCGTACATTTTCTTTTCTCCTTTCAATACTGCAAATATGCCCGACTTTCATCGGGCATATTTGTCTATTAAATAATTTCATTTACTGAACGGCAACAGCGGTTTCAATATACTTTCTGATATTTGAAACATTGCCGATTTTCTGAACATCATTACCGTTTACAATAACAAGCGTCGGAGCCATTGTTATGCCGAACTTCTTTGTAACTTCCGGGTTCTCCTCAGCATAGACCTTTTCAAACTCAATTCCGGCCTTGTTCAGGAAAGCTTCTGCCATCTTGCAGTTCGGGCAGGTTCTTGTTGCAAAAAGGAAAGTGCCGTCGCTGACATCGTTTGATTCTTCACAGCACTGCTGTTCCTGCTGCTTTTTTACGCACTCGGGAGCAGTAGATTTTGTAAGATCGTATACCTTACGCTCCTTGAATTCCTGGCTCTTACCGTCGTTCCAGTTGCGGACAGGACGATAATAACCGGTGATTCGGCTGTAAACTTCGGTTTCTGCGCCGCAAATCGGACAGGTGTACTGCTCGCCGATAATATAGCCGTGATCCTTGCAGACTGAATATGTCGGCGAAAGAGTGTAATACGGAAGCTTATAGTTGTCTGCAATCTTCTTGACAAGCTTTGCGGCTGATTTCCAGTCGGGAAGCTTTTCACCAAGGAAAGCATGGAAAACGGTACCTGAAGTATAACGGGTCTGAAGATCGTCCTGAATATCAAGAGCTGCGAAGACATCCTCGGTATATCCAACGGGAAGATGTGAGGAGTTTGTGTAATACGGAGTTCCGCCTGCTTCTGCAGCAGTGATGATATCGGGATACTTTTCAACATCATGCTTTGCAAAACGATAAGTTGTGGATTCAGCAGGAGTTGCTTCAAGGTTATAAAGGTCTCCGTACTTTTCCTGATAGTCCGAAAGGCGCTCTCTCATGTGATCAAGAACTTCCTTTGCAAACTCTTGAGTTTCCTTGTGGGTAATGTCTGCACGGAGCCACTTTGCGTTGAGACCAACCTCGTTCATACCGATAAGTCCGATGGTTGAGAAATGGTTTTCAAAGGTTCCGAGATAGCGCTTTGTGTAAGGATAAAGACCTTCATCAAGGAGCTTTGTGATAATTGTTCTCTTAACCTTGAGCGAGCGTGCGGAGATATCCATGAGGTGATCAAGTCTTTCATAGAAATCAGCCTTATCAGAAGCAAGGTAAGCAATTCTCGGAAGATTGATTGTTACAACGCCGACGGAACCGGTGCTTTCACCGCTGCCGAAGAAGCCGCCGGACTTTTTGCGAAGCTCACGCAGGTCAAGACGAAGACGGCAGCACATACTGCGGATATCGCTCGGTGCCATGTCGCTGTTGACATAGTTTGAGAAATACGGAGTGCCGTATTTTGAGGTCATTTCAAAGAGGAGACGATTGTTTTCGGTATCTGACCAATCGAAGTCCTTTGTGATTGAATAAGTCGGAATCGGATACTGGAAGCCGCGTCCGTTTGCGTCGCCCTCAATCATGGTCTCAATGAACGCCTTGTTGACCATGTCCATCTCTTTTTTGCAGTCCTTATACTTGAACGGCATCTCTTTTCCGCCAACAATTGCGTTGAGTTCTGCAAGGTCATCGGGAACGGTCCAGTCAAGGGTGATGTTGGAGAACGGAGCCTGAGTACCCCAACGGGAGGGAGTGTTGACACCGTAGATGAACGATTCGATTGACTTCTTGACCTGATCATAGGTGAGGTTATCTGCCTTGACAAACGGAGCAAGATAGGTATCGAAGGAAGAAAAAGCCTGAGCGCCCGCCCATTCGTTCTGCATGATTCCGAGGAAGTTTACCATCTGGTTGCAGAGCGTTGCAAGGTGCTTTGCCGGAGCGGAGGTGATTTTGCCCGTTACGCCTCCGAGACCTTCTTTAATGAGCTGCTTGAGAGACCATCCTGCGCAGTAACCGGTAAGCATTGAAAGGTCATGCAAATGGATGTCTCCGCTCTTATGAGCATTGGCAATTTCCTCATCATAGATTTCTGAAAGCCAGTAGTTTGCGGTGATTGCGCCGGAGTTGCTGAGGATGAGGCCGCCGACGGAATAGGTTACGGTAGAGTTTTCCTTAACTCTCCAGTCGGTAACCTTGACATAACTGTCAACAACAGCTTTATAGTCAAGAATTGTTGACTTCATGTTGCGCAGCTTTTCACGCTGTTTACGATAAAGGATATATGCCTTTGCAACCTGTGAATAACCAGCTTTTACAAGAACGGTTTCAACGCTGTCCTGAATATCCTCAACATTGATATGTCCGTCCTTGATTTTGCTTTCAAAATCTGCAGTAACCTTGAGAGCAATGAAATCGATGAGGTCATCGTTAAAATTAACCTCCTGAGCCTCAAAGGCAGACTTAATTGCATCGGAAATTTTGTTAATGTCAAAACTTACAAATTTTCCGTCTCTTTTCTTAACATCAAACATGGTGGTGTTCTCCCTTCTCGTTTTAAGCCGGCTATTTCGCTTCGGCATATTTGATAAACCGGGCGGAAGTTCTCCGTTTCCTCCGCCGGTGTTTTTACTGTGCACGACAAGTATAATACAGCAAAACAAAAAAGTCAAGAGCAAAAACACAATATCTTGCGTTTTTCTTTGACTTTTTTACTATATCTTGATTTGTGAAACACTATGTTCTGTGTTTATCAGCGTCAGACGCCCCTGATTCCGACATTTTCAACAAAATTTTCCATAATTTTTTTAAAATCTTGTAGTTGCTCTTTTTCATAAGGAGTCAGCTCTTCACCGATAAGCTCGCCGCTTGTTTCATACTGTTGGATGAAATACCGTTCTTCACCCTTGAGCCAATGACCAATCTTTTCAAAATCTTCTTTGGTCTGAAGCTCTTTTGCCGTTGTTGTTCTGAACTCATGAGGAATGTTGCTGCTTTTGAGTATTTCAACACTCCTTTGAACATTTTCAAAAAGCTTTTCGTTCTGAACACCGCTGACCTGCAGATATCTTTCTCTGGATGTTTTTATATCCATTGCCACATAGTCAAGAAGACCTTTTTCAAGAAGAGAGCCAAGCTTTTCCGGAAAAGTTCCGTTGGTGTCAAGTTTTACGGCAAAACCGAGAGCTTTGACCTTTTCAATAAATGCTTCAAGGTCAGGCTGAAGGCAGGGCTCTCCGCCGGTTATGCAGACACCCTCCAGAACACCCTCTCGTTTTTCAAGGAAAGAAAACACATCTTCTTCGCTGATACTCTCGCCCATACCGGGAAGAACAAGCGAAGCATTGTGACAGAACGGACAACGAAAATTGCAGCCCAAAGTAAAAATTGTGCACGCAAGCTTTCCCGGGAAATCAAGCAAGGTGAGTTTTTGAATTCCGCTTATATTCATAATTAACCGCCTTTCGCAAGTTTTAAAACATGAAAAAGGCCGCCGCAATGCGGCAGCCTATTACTCTTACGCTCAGGTTCCGTAAAGAACCGGTGTATAGACAAAGAAGATACTGCTTGCAAGGAGAATCTGTGCAGCAAAGTATGTTGCAATATTGAAAATTTTGAGCGGACGGTTCTTTTTCTGTCCGGCAAAAAGAATGATACCGAGGCTTCCGTCTGAAAGAACAAACAAAACCGCACCGAGAGCAATGGTAATGAAAAGCCATACCGTATTTTCGTTCATACCGTAGAGCCACTCGCCGATGCAATATCTGAATGCCTTTGCAAGCATTGCGCTGATAGTTATTGCATAGAGAACAACCGGAATAACCATATATAGCTTTCCGTCAGCAAGCTTTCCCTGCTTCTTTTTAATTGCCGAATAGATGAGTATTACACCGACAAGCACCAAAACGGCAACAATCTCATACCATGCAAAAAACGGCTTATCCGGATAGGTTGTTTTGATAGCCCTCTGGAATGCAAAAATATAGAAGATATGACCGCCGAGGAAAGCAAAAAGTCCGAGACCGAAAAACACAATCTTATCAGTAATAAGATGCAAAAACATATCACCGAGCCAACCGAAAAACAAGCCCCATAAAACAAGCTTTGTATATGGTGATGAAGCCGCCGAATGACCGCTTATCTTCATTGCAAGCAAGCCGGCAGAAAAGAACAGCGCCGAGCATACCATTTTATAGCCGAACGACTTCCAGCATTTATCCGGCCACGAATACTTCAGAAACAGCGGAACAAAAACAAACTCCGCCGCAACAGCAATTACGAACAAAATTTTCCAGAGCATAATATCCTCCTTGTTATAAAACTCAAATTCAGATTATCAGACGATTCTTCCGTGCAGCGGAAGCTCAACGATAGGCGTAAGGAACGGCATCACCTGAGTGACAAGAGTCTGAACAACAGGCTGCTTGACAATGTTCTTGACCGATTCCTGAAGATTAAGAACCATTGTTGATGTTTCCGGATTCATTGTCGGTTTAAGAGTAACTCTGTTATCGGCAAAGGTGAAAACAAGAACTCTTTCCGCAGTGGTTTCAATCGCTCTGATGTGGATTTCAAGCTCCCGTTCACTGTTCCAGCAACCAGTTGCACAGGTGGTATACGGAACATGACCTATAACAACATTATCCCAACGGTATTCTCCGTCCATGCCGATATGTATGAGGTTGACCTCCGGGCCCTCGCTCCATGTCATTACAAGCTCGTTTTCAAGCGGTTCAAAGCTGACATTTGTGATATTACCTGCCTTGTCGCGTGCCATGAAAGTTACGGGAAGCGTCAGCATACTTGTCGGAAAACCTGCAATGTTGAGAATCGGTGACTTTGCAAACACAATTTTTTTGCCGGAAAGGAGCTTTTCTTCAAACGAACGGGGCTTTTTCGGAAGACGCGGATAAGCGGGAATTCTGACTTCAACAGCGTCATCCTCACTTGCGTTATCATCAAAAGCCTTCGGGAAGAACTCCCAGACAACATCCCGCATTGCCTGCTCGTCAATCTCTCCGCCGGTTGTTATGAGGCAAGCGTCAAGATCTTCAAAAACCATGCCGAACTGACAGAACATTCCGTCTGCACGGTATGAGTTTTTATAGCCGCCGTTGCGCCAGAAGCAATAGCCGTATCCCTGCTTTGAGTCAAGTTCCTTGTTCATGCTGTTGTCAGCATGGAAAGCAGTTGCGGTTTTCACCCACCACTCGGGAACAACCTGTTTTCCGCCGAACTTACCGCCCTGCTGATAGCAGAGAGTGAACTTTGCGAGATCCTCGGTGCGAATCATGAGACCCCAGCCGCCGGTTTCAATACCTCTCGGGCAGGTTTCCCAATAAGGCTCAACAATCCCGAGCGGCTCAAAAAGGCGCGGAGTAAGATATTCAATAACGCTCATCTTAACCATTTTGTGAATAATGCAGCAAAGAAGATACATATTCTCGCTGATATAAAGGAACTCTGTTCCCGGTTCGCTGACCCATTTGCTGTTTACTATATCATGGAACCAGCGATCCTTAGTCTTATCCATAAACGGAGTGACAGAAAGACCGCTGCGCATTGTCAGAAGGTCTTCAACAGTCATTTTTTCAAGGTATGGGTCAGGCTTATCCCCTCTTGCTTCCGGAAAAATTTCAACAAACTTTGTGTCAAGCTTAAAATATCCTTCGTCAATTGCAAAACCGATTGCCGTTGAGGTAAAGCTCTTGCTGACCGAATACATCATGTGCTTATGTTCGGGACCGAAAGGTTCTCTGAATGCCTCGCAGGCAACCTTTCCGTGACGGATAACCATGATTGAATGGAGCTGACGGTTAAGTTCCATACATCTGTCAACAAAGGCCTGAACGGTCTTTGATGAAACACCGACGGATTCCGCACTCTTTGCGCGTTCAATCGAAATCTTTTCTTCGACTTTCATATCATTTCCTCCAAATAATTGACTTGCCGGTCAACCGGCGTCTTTTCTACGCTGCCGTTTTCCGTCTCCGCTTTTCTCCCTGCAGCACTTGCACCTAATAATACCACAATTACAAGAA
>JAEDHZ010000192.1 GCA_016292705.1 Clostridiaceae bacterium | reverse complement strand
ATAATGCTTGCCCTGCGGCTTTCAAGAGGACTTGTTTTTGAGGAATACGAAAGCCGTTTCGGTGAAAAGTTCCCGAAGGAAAAGCTGGAATTAGCAAAGGAACTTCAAAAACACGGTCTTCTGGAAGCGGATGAAAAAAAAATAAGCCTTACGGAAAAGGGTTTTCTGCTTTCTAATTCGATTATTGCAAGGCTGTGCTGATTTATGACAATTTGTTGTTGTGAAATTTTGAATTTTTTACTGAATCATTATGATAGGAAGTGTTTTCAATGAAGCCGTTTGGTCTTGTTCTTGCCGGCGGGGGCGCAAAAGGTGCTTATCAGATTGGAGCGTGGCAGGCGCTCAGGGAAATAGGAGTGCGCTTTGAGGCTATCGCCGGGGTTTCGATCGGCTCTGTCAACGGCGCACTGATTGCTGCAGATGATTTCAGGGCGGCGAGCGAAATGTGGAACAACATCTCGCTCGATAAAGGCGTGAATTTTTCCGAGCCGCTCCCGGACCCGGAAAACCTTTTCAGCACTAAAAACTGGGGTGTTCTTTTCAAAGAGGTTGTCCGCAACGGCGGATTTGATGCCTCTCCTGTTAAGGACTTTGTTTCAAAATACATTGATGAAAAAAAGGTCAGATCTTCAAAAATTCCGTTTGGCCTTGTTACCGTTCAGATGACTCAGGGGGTTACGCCACGGGAGATTTTTATTGATGAGATTCCGCAAGGACAGCTTGTTGACTATCTTCTTGCTTCATCAAATATTCCGCTTGCAAACAACATAGGACCTCAGGGTGAAAGATTCCTTGACGGCGGCGTTTATGACAATACACCCGTTTCAATGCTCAAAAAGCACGGTTTCAACCGCCTTGTTGTTATTGATATTTCAACAATCAAAGGCATCAACCACAACCTTGATTTCCTCAATTCCAACATTGTCTATATCAGGCCGTATAATATTGATGACCTCGGTGCATCATTTGACTTTGATTCAGAAATTGTTAAAACCCGAATGCAGATGGGTTACTATGATGCAAAAAAGGCTTTTTCCTATCTCTGCGGAAAGATATACTATTTTTCTCCGAAAACATTCAGAAACATGGTTTCGGAATACGGAGCGGACACCGTTTTTCAGCTTGAGGAGCTTGCCTATGAATTGAAGGTTGAGCAGCTTTGTGTATACACGCAAAAGCAGTTCCTTGCAGCGGTCAAAAAAGCTTTTGAAAAGCGAAAGAGCGAAGAAGCGGAAAAAGAACAAGAAAAGGAAAAATCAAAAGAGAAATCCGCTGATTCTGAAAAAGATAAAAAGGAAAGCACGCACGGCTCCTTTCTCCGTTTTCTGTTGCAACGGCGGGAGGAAAAGGATTTTGATGAGGCGATTGCCCTTCTTCAGAAGCTTCCGTGATATATCTGAAAAAAACCGCACATTTGCCGAAACAAGCAGATGTGCGGTTGATTTTTATGTCTGTTGAATCAGATGATTCCCTGGAACATCATTGCGTTTGCAACCTTTTCAAAGCCTGCAATGTTTGCGCCGGCAACAAGGTCATATCCGAGACCGTTTTCCTCTGCGGCTCTTGCGCTTTCGTCGTGAATGTTCTTCATAATGTCATAAAGCTTTTTGTCAACTTCCTCAGCAGTCCAGGTGTAGCGCATGGAGTTCTGGCTCATCTCAAGAGCGGAAACGGCAACGCCGCCTGCGTTTGCTGCCTTTGAGGGGGCAACACCGCGGAGATTCTTCTTGAGATATTCCAAAGCTTCGTTGGTTGTCGGCATATTGGAAACCTCAACATAATACTTCGTGCCGTTTTCAACAATCTGCTTTGCTTCTTCAATGCCGACCTCGTTCTGTGTTGCGCAAGGCATAACGATATCTGCCTTAACACCCCAGGGCTTTTCGCCGGGGAAGAACTTTGCACCGAATTTTTCGGCATAGTCTTTAAGCTTGATATCCGAGCAGGCACGGATTTTAAGGAGATAGTCAATCTTTTCGTCGGTGTTGATTCCGTCTTCGTCAAGGATATAACCGTCAGAACCGGAGATGGTGACAACCTTTGCGCCAAGTTCGGTGAGTTTTTTGATTGCGCCCCAGGAAACATTGCCGTAGCCTGAAACAACAACTGTCTTTCCTGCAACGGAATCGTTGAAATGCTTGAGCATTTCAATGGTGTAGTAAACAGCGCCGTAACCTGTTGCTTCCGGACGGATGTAAGAACCGCCGTATGACATGCTCTTTCCGGTGAGAACGCCGTTTTCAAAAACGCCCTTAACATGGCGATACCAGCCGTAAAGGAAGCCGATTTCTCTTTCACCGACACCGATGTCACCTGCCGGAACATCAATGTCCGGACCGATATGCTTATAAAGCTCGGTCATGAAGCTCTGGCAAAAGCGCATGATTTCTGCGTCACTTTTGCCGTGGGGATCAAAGTCACTGCCGCCCTTTGCGCCGCCTATCGGAAGACCGGTGAGGCTGTTTTTGAAGGTCTGCTCAAAGCCGAGGAACTTAACAAGACCCTGATATACCGACGGATGGAAACGAAGACCGCCCTTGTATGGTCCGATTGCGCCGTTGAACTGAACTCTGTATCCGCGGTTCACACGAACCTTGCCGCTGTCGTCAACCCATGACACACGGAAAGAAACAATCCTTTCCGGCTCAACAAGTCTTTCAAGCAGAGCTGCCTTTTCAAATTCGGGATGCTTTTCAACATACGGTGCAAGCGAAGAGAGAACCTCAGTAACAGTCTGAATAAATTCAGGCTCGCTGGCATTTTTCTTTTTAACATCCTCAATGATGCGATTGATATAGTCCATTATTAACACAACTCCTTGACGAATAATACCAAATGAAATAAGTATTACCACTTTAAATTATTACAGTGACAATTTTATCTTATTAAAACATTCAAGTCAACGATAAAAACAACCAAAAAAAATCAACTTTGAAAGCGTTGTTATAACTGTTTTGCCAATGAGCGACGACTCACCGCCGTGAGCGGGAACTCACCTTGCTTTGCGTCACTTGTCAGGTTAAGTCTGCTTTTTTGACATACAGTGCTTTTTCATAAAAGAGAGCGAAAAAACGGACGCCACACAGGACGCCCGTTTCTGTTTGGTTTAAGATGCAACGGCAGGTGTTACCTACTGCACCGGAACTTCGGTGACGGTGAAGTAAGCTGTGTAAGGTTCAAAGCCTGAACCCCTGCCGACCCTTATCCTTTTTGTAATGCGATATTCTCCGGCTTCAAGCTTTCCGCCCGGAAGATATCTTATGTCAACGGAGACATTACTGCTTTGAAGAAACATCGGAGAAGGGACAAGGGCAATATCCTCAATCGGACCTCTTTCAATGTGTTCCCATTCACCGTCCTTTTTGACCTCAATGGTGTATTCCTCGGAATAGTCGATTTCTTTAAGGCTGTAGCTTCTGATTTCGAGTCCGATTTTTTCGCTTTCAGTTGTGACCTCGCTTGTAACAACAAGTTCAACCTTTCCGAGTTTTCCGTCCTTAATCATGACAGAAAACATCATGAGGGCAGAAAGCAAAACTGAAATGAGCTGTTTGAATGTGCCGAATTTTATGTTTGAAACTGACATCTTTATACCTCCTATGTA
>JAEDHZ010000191.1 GCA_016292705.1 Clostridiaceae bacterium | reverse complement strand
CATTCTGAGGAACATAGTGACGAAGAATCTAGATAATAGCCTGGATACTTCGCTTCTGCCCACACTACTTGCTAATAAAATTAGATAATGTCTAGAAGTATCTCTACATCTTTTTTACCCCCTTTATAAGTTAAATAAAATCAATAGAAGCCTGACGACTGCGCCTGAATGCTGTGATGAGATTCCGTCATAGCCGTATATGTTTTTCGGACAAGGATTGCCGCTTAGGGACAAATAATCATTTTCGGTTACTTGTTCAAAAAAATGCTGTCTTTCGGCATAAAGTTATGCACTATTGTGTATTGACTTAAAAAGCGACAATCATGTATAATTGTCTTAAATTTGAAGGTCTTGTGTGCCTTATGGATAAGTGGACAGACCACAGGGGAGCACAGTAAATGACCTTTCAGCTGACCGTCTGGGCAAACCCTAAGTGAAAACATCTGTTTCACCGTTTCCGGGCGTTGCTCTGTTTGTTTTTCAGGAGGTGTCTTATGAAAAAAGTAGGAATCATCATGGGAAGCGACAGCGATTTGCCTGTTGTTGAAAAAGCAATCGACACGCTCAGACAGTTCAACATTCCGACAGAGGTGCATGTTTTTTCGGCACACAGAACGCCTGAGGAAGCAAGAGATTTTTCGGCAAATGCCCGGAAGAACGGCTTCGGTGTCATTATCGCCGCAGCGGGCATGGCAGCTCATCTTGCCGGTGCAATTGCCGCAAATACAACGCTTCCGGTTATCGGAATTCCAATTAAATCGAAAAAGCTTGACGGTGTTGATGCACTCTTGTCAACCGTAATGATGCCTTCGGGAATCCCCGTTGCCACTGTTGCGATTGACGGAGCAGTCAACGCCGCTTTGTTGTCTGTTGAGATTCTTTCGGTAAGTGATGAAGAACTCGCCGGAAAGCTTGACAGTTTAAGAAAAGAGGGCAGCGAAAAGGTGCTTGCCAAGAATGCTGCCATCGAAGCGAAATATAATCAATAAATTCTTATGGAGGATAAATATCATGGAAAAACTCAACCAGCTTTATGAAGGTAAGGCAAAAAAGGTCTTTGCAACAGATGACGAAAGTCTTGTCATCGTTTCCTATAAGGACGATGCAACCGCTTTCAACGGACTGAAAAAAGGTCAGATTGAGGGCAAGGGCGCCATCAACAACAAGATGAGTAATATGCTTATGCAGATGCTTGAGAAGCACGGCGTTGCCACTCACTTTGTTGAAGAACTCAACGACAGAGATACCGTCGTTAAAAAGGTTTCAATCGTTCCTCTTGAGGTTATCATCAGAAATGTTTCCGCCGGTTCTTTCGCAAAGCGTTACGGTGTTGAAGAAGGCATCGTTTTTGACGAGCCGACAATCGAGTTTTCTTATAAGAACGATGATCTCGGCGATCCGCTGATCAACTCTTATCATGCGATTGCTTTAAAACTTGCAACAAAAGAGGAAATTGAAACCATCAAGTCCATGGCTTTCAAGGTTAACGAGGTCATGAAAGAGTACTTCAGAAAGATTGGTGTTGACCTGATTGATTTCAAGCTTGAATTCGGAAGACTTTCAGACGGCACTATCGTGCTTGCTGACGAAATTTCACCCGATACCTGCCGCTTTTGGGACAGCGAAACACATGAGAAGCTCGACAAGGATCGCTTCAGAAGAGATCTCGGCGGTGTTGAGGACGCATATAAAGAAATGATGAAAAGAGTTTTAGGCGAATAACAGGAGGCCAAATGGGTGGATTTTTTGGAGTAGTCAGCAAAACCGAAGCAATCGGTGACGTTTTTTTCGGAACTGACTATCATTCACATCTCGGCACAAGGCGCGCAGGTATTGCCGCCTATGACGAAGAAATCGGACTGCAGAGAGAAATTCATAATATTCAGAATTCTCCTTTCAGAACGAAGTTTGAGCATACCTTTGATGAGATGAAAGGAAAAAGTGTAATCGGCTGTATCAGTGACTATGATCCCCAGCCGCTTCTGATCCGCTCGAATCTCGGAATGTATGCCATCTGTGTAATCGGTATCATAAACAATTCCGATGCGCTTATCAAGCAATATCTTTCATTCAGCGGCGGTCACTTCGGTGCCATGACGGGCGGAGCGGTCAACTCGACCGAGCTTGTTGCCGCTCTGATCAATCAGAAGAGCAATTTCGTCGAGGGCATCAGATTTGCGCAAAAAGAGATCGACGGAACAGCTTCTATTCTGATCCTCTGCCACGGCGGAAAGCTGCTTGCGGCCCGTGACAAGGTTGGAAGACTTCCCGTCTTTATCGGAAAGAGAGAAGACGGCTATTGCGTTTCGTTCGAGTCTTTTGCATATAAAAAGCTTGGCTATGAGGACGAAAAGGAACTGGGACCGGGCGAAATTGTTGAAATTACCGCTGACGGTGTAACACAG
Organism: Clostridiaceae bacterium; assembly: GCA_016292705.1. GTDB lineage: Bacteria > Bacillota > Clostridia > Oscillospirales > Acutalibacteraceae > UBA6857. The sequence continues at coordinate 1,215 of JAEDHZ010000191.1, read as the reverse complement.
CTCTCTAAGCCCGGCAAAAAAATGAAAATCTGCTCCTTCCTCTGGAGCTATTACGGCTATCCCACTTCAACCTATGAGGGCATAAATGTTGAGGTCATGCGTTATCGCAACGGTCAGATTATGGCGCAGCACGATAAGCAGGTCAAAAACGCCGAAAACATCGATTATGTCGGCGGTGTTCCCGATTCGGGCACCCCACACGCAATCGGCTATGCAAACGAAAGCAAGATTCCTTTTGCAAGAGCGTTCATCAAATATACGCCGACCTGGTCAAGGAGTTTTACGCCGACACGGCAGACCGAGCGCAACAAGGTTGCAAAAATGAAGCAGATTCCGGTTCATGAGCTGATCAAGGATAAAAACCTTCTGTTTGTTGACGACTCCATAGTAAGAGGCACACAGCTCAAGGAAACGGTTGACTTCCTATACAATAACGGCGCAAATGCGGTACACATGCGTTCTGCGTGTCCGCCGATTATGTACAGCTGTAAGTTCCTCAACTTTTCAAGAGCGAACAACGAAATGGAGCTTATCGCAAGACGGATTATCGTTGAGCTTGAGGGCGAAGAGGGACTGAAATATATTGATGAATACAGTGATTCGTCAACTGAAAGAGGAAAAAGCCTGAGAAAGGCTATATGTGAAAAATTCAACTTTGCTTCACTTGAATTCCAGTCACTTGAGGGCATTGTCAAAGCAATCGGTCTTGATGAATGTCAGCTTTGCACCTACTGCTGGAACGGCAAGGAGTAAGAAAATAAATAGCTGTGTAACGTAATAAAGTAAATGCCGTAAGGGTTGAATACGGTTAATTTCAAAAAGAAGGCGTTATCATGAGCAGTTTAAGAGAAGAATGCGGTGTTTTCGGCGCATTTTGTAAAGAACCGTACGATGTGGCACGAATGACATATTACGGACTTTTTGCGCTTCAGCACAGAGGACAGGAATCATGCGGAATCGTTGTTAACGATGACGGAATTTTCAATTCCTACCGCGATTTAGGTCTTGTCAACGACGTTTTCACCGCCGACCGAATTGAAGAGCTGGGATTCGGCAACATGGCGGTCGGTCATGTCCGATACGGTACTACGGGAAACTCAGGCAGAATCAACGCTCAACCGATTGTTGTCAACCATATCAAGGGCAGAATGGCTCTTGCGCATAACGGAAATCTGACGAACTCGTTTGAGCTTCGAAGCGAGCTTGAACTCAAAG
>JAEDHZ010000190.1 GCA_016292705.1 Clostridiaceae bacterium | reverse complement strand
ACGGGAACCAACGCCTTGATGACGGCAAACATCAGTCAAGTCAATATGAAGATGTGCAGGATATTTTTTTTCAAAAAGGCGATGAACAGCAATTTCCCCCATCGCCATTGCAAAATACTTGACACCGAGTTTGCGAATTTCCGGCATAAACAGTCCCATAAAGGTTTTATAATATTTTCCGAAATCCTTTGCACAAATGAGATATCCTACAGCTTTGTCGTTCTCATCGCAAGCAACAAAGCAAGAATCCGGTTCAACCTCAATATAGTAATCGCAATACATGAGAGTGATAAATTTTGCTGTTTTTTCATCTGAAACATCAAATGATGAGGTTTCAAGACAGATCTTTCTCATGTTCTCCCTGTCTGTATCCATGTATTTTCTGATGCTGATCATATTATTACTCACCTATCTGTCTAAGAATACATAGCTAAGTTACCAAAGCTCTTTGCAGGAGGTTGAAACTCCGAGTGCCCCGCTTTCAAGAGCTTTTTCAATGTCTTCTCTTTCGCTGATAAGACCTCCGACAATCACCGGAACCTCAATAACCTCGCTGAGTCTTTTGGTGATTTTTGGCATGATTCCGGGCATTATTTCAATTGCATCCGGCTTTATGAGTGCCGATGTTTTGACAGTTGTCTGGATCGAAAGCGAGTCAATGATAAACAACCGTTGAACAGTCAGCATTTCAAGATCCTTTGCCGCCTTAAGTTGGTTGTTCTTTGTTGAAATTATCCCATCCGGGGCGATTTGCTCGTGGATATAGCGAAGCGCAGTTGCATCCTTAGAAAAACCGTCAATTAGGTCAACATGAATAAAAATCATCTTTTTCTTTTCATGAACCTTTTCAACAATTTCCTTGAGGTTAAAAATATTACCGCAAAGCAGGAAGATAATCCTGCAATCTGATTCAATTGCCTTGTCAAGGTTTTCAATATTCTTGACAGCGGCAATTATCGGCTTGCTTTTCATCAGCTTTGAAAATGTTTCTTTCATACTCTTCCTTTCAAATGAACAACATTGTTTATCGGGCAATAGCTTTTTCAATCAATCTGCGCAACTCATCTGCTCCGTCACCCTTGACCGCCGAAAAAGGAACAACGCTGATGTTTCCGTACTCCGTGAGTACAGAGCATATTTTAAGCAGCATATTTCCTCTTTCAGTTTTGTTGAGTTTGTCGCATTTTGTCAGCGCAACAACAAACGGTATATTTTTTTCATTCATGTATTCAATCATTTCAAGATCCTGTTTTGTCGGCTCATGACGCATATCAATGAGCTGAACCACAAGTCTGATATTGCGTCCGCTGTCAAAATAATCTTCCATAAGCTTTGCCCAACGGAGTTTTTCACTCTGCGGAACTTTTGCGTATCCATAGCCCGGCAAATCAACAAAGCGGCAGGAATCAAGCCTGAAAAAATTGATTGTGATTGTCTTTCCCGGAACAGAACTCACTCTCGCAAGCGCCTTTCTTCCGATGACCTTGTTCAGAAGCGAAGATTTTCCGACATTAGATCGCCCGGAAAAAGCGATTTCCGGCAAGTTTGATTCCAAAAACTGTCCGGAGGTTCCGAAAGCAGCTTCAAAAACCGCATTGTCAAATCTCATAAAGTACCTTTCCTCATCCCGCTGTACGCTATCGGACAGCGGATATAAAATAATTACTGTGCTATACTATCGCCTTTTGACTTTTTCTTCTCAACATTGAAAGATGTGCTGTGCTTCAGGTCCAGCTTTTTTGTCTGCTCTCCAACAACTGCAATTTCAAACACATCCTCCAGCCGCTGCGCAGTAATGAACTCAATGTTATCTTTTACTACACTTTCAACATCATATAAGTCGCTTTCATTGTCAGCAGGAATAACAACAGTTTTTATACCGCTTTTATATGCAGCCATAGTTTTTTCACGCAGGCCTCCAATCGGCATTACCCTTCCTGTCAAGGAGATTTCTCCGGTCATTGCAACACTTTGCCTGACCTTATTTCCCGTCAGTGCAGAAAGCAAGGCAGTTGCAATGGTTACACCTGCGGATGGTCCGTCCTTAGGGACGGCGCCCTGCGGAACATGGATATGAATATCCTTGGTTTTGAAAAAGTCTTCCGGAATATCATAGGCTTTTGAAACACTTCTGAGATAGCTGTGCGCAGCCTTTGCAGACTCTTTCATAACATCACCGAGATTGCCGGTTAATTCAAGCTTGCCACTGCCATCCATAACAACAGCTTCAACCTGTAAGAGCTCACCACCGACAGCAGTCCAGGCAAGGCCGTTAACTACACCGACAAGATCGGTTTTTGAAAGTGCTTCCGGCTTGAATTTTACTGGTCCGAGCATCTTTTCAATAATCGCATTGTTAATCGTAATGCGCTTTGTTTGCTCATCAGATATCATAACAGCACTTTTTCTGCAAACCGTACCTATGAGTTGTTCAAGCTTTCTCACGCCGGCCTCACGGGTATATCCCTCAATAAGAAGAGAAAGTGCGCCGTCTGTAAAACGGATATCAGTTCCTTTAAGACCGTGCATCTCCCGCTGTTTTTTAACAAGATGACGCTTTGCAATAATAAGCTTTTCATACGAAGTATAACTCGGAAGCTCAATAAGTTCCATTCTGTCAAGAAGCGGCGCCGGTATTGTGCTGCTGTCATTTGCTGTCGTGATAAAAATCACACGGCTCAAATCAACAGGAAATTCGATATAATGGTCACGGAAAGAGTTGTTCTGCTCCGGATCAAGTGCTTCAAGCAATGCAGACGACGGATCACCTTTATAATCACTTGAAAGCTTATCGATTTCATCAAGCAGAATAATAGGATTAAATGACTTTGCCTGAGTGAGGGCATTGACAATCCGTCCGCTCATTGCACCGATGTAGGTTTTCCTATGACCGCGGATTTCCGCTTCATCACGAACTCCTCCCAGCGACATTCTGACATATTTTCTGTTCATAGCCTTTGCAATTGAACGGACAACAGAGGTTTTTCCGACACCCGGAGGACCGACAAGGCAAATTATCTGTCCCCTTGCTTTGTCCGTCAGATTGCGGACAGCAAGCATCTCAATGAATCGCTCCTTAATTTTATCCATGCCGTAATGATCATCGTCAAGGATTCTTCGAGCTTTTTTTAAATCAAAGCAATCCTCAGTATAAACGCCCCACGGAAGCGCAAGGCTTGCGTCAAGATAGCTTCTTATTACATTGGCATCCGGTGAAGTGCCCTGCATTTTTGAAAGTTTATCACATTCACGCAAAAGCTTTTCTGAAACTTCATCCGGCAGAGGAAGCGTTCGGATTCTTTGCTTATAGCTCTCAGTTTCCCCGAGAACATCCTCGCCCTCTCCCAATTCAGCTGAGATAGCTTTAATCTGTTCACGCAGATAGTATTCCTGCTGATTTTTGTTCATCTGCTCCTGAACGCGTTTTTCAATTTCCTCCTCAATTTTGAAAATCTCAATTTCATGTGAAAGGATTGAGCAAAGCTTTTCAAGTCTCATCAAAGGATGAAGCTGTTCAAGCAGATTCTGACGGTGTTCAAAATCCGTAAGCGCATTTCCGGCGATGAAGTCCGCAAGATGTGACGGATCCTCCGTCATATAAACCTCCATTGCAACATCCTGAGCAAGCTTTGCTGTGACATCAATAT
>JAEDHZ010000189.1 GCA_016292705.1 Clostridiaceae bacterium | reverse complement strand
GGAGACGGGAAAAGCGTTGCTTTTTCCCTCCGTAAATAGTATGACAGATGAGCAGTACATTTAACTGAAAAATGAATGTCAGATGTGGATTGTGAAGCCTGTCATGAATCTGAGAAAAACTTACCGCTCGACATTCTTGTCGACGGAGTACATCACACCATACCGGGATACATTAAGATTCATGTAGAATAATGTAAAATTTACAAAAACATTCAGGAATCCCGTTCGCATTTTGCGGTGGGATTTTTTCTGACATGCAAGACCAACAGACATAGGTCACTTTATATGTCTGAACCAAAGAAACACCAGAGGCCCGATACCGAAAAGGTATTCCAACTCTGGTGCTTTTTCTTTTGGTTGTTTTATTCAGCCTGCTCTGCAAGCTCGCGTTGTCTTTGGTTTTCGGTAACAGTCCTTGTGACCTCATCCATGAAAGAACCGTGAAGCTTGAATTTTGTTGTGAATATTACAAGCGAAATCAGGAACAAAGCAACGGGAATCACACAAAGCATTGCGGTGATTGCGTTCTTGACGGAAGCCGAGTTGTTCATGTGCAGCTCTTCAGAATATCCGGTGAGACCGTTTGTTGCAAACAAAATGATTGTCTGAACCGTATATGCCATTTTCTGAAGAAAGCCTTTCATTGAAAATGTTATTGACTCTGCTCTGAATCCCATTTTGAACTCGCCGTAGTCAACAATATCGGCAAGGAATATCGTTTGAGCAATAAACATTGAGGAAATGCCGATAGCGCCGATGATATAGAAAATATTCAATCCGACAAGGTTTCCGGAAAAAGCGCAAACGCTCATTCCGGCATAGCCGAAAGCGGCAACACCGAGAGAAACCTGATATGCACGGCGCTTTGACATATACTTTGTCAGAAGCGGCAAAAGCAACATTCCGACGACGGAACCGATTGCAGATGCGGTACTGAATGCGGACTGCTTTCTTGTGTCGCCGACAACAACATCAAAGTAGTAAACGGCAACACCCGAGGTAAGATACCAGCCGGCGTTTGAAATCATTGAAAAGAGCATGAATATGAGAAGCTGATCGTTGCTCCTGACTATATTAATTGCACGGCCGAGAGTGAATTTTTCGCTCTGTGTTGTTGTTATGCGCTCCTTGGTGGTCAGGACGCACACAAGAGCAAAAATGATTAGACAAACAGAACAAATCAAAGCACTGAAGAAAAAGCTGCGATCATCATAAACCTTAACATCCGCCTGCTTTTCAATGCTGAATTCTGTTGTGCGGCTGAAAGCAGTCATAAGCAACGGAGCACCGATTGTTACAATGCCCTGACCGAGACCGGAAAACGCTCTTGCAACGGTTGAAATCAGGTTGCGCTCCTTTGGATCACTTGTGAATGACGGAATCATTGACCAATACGGAATATCGGCAAGAGTGTTTGTCATTCCCCAAAGAATATAGGTGATTGCGACATAGATGCACAGTCCCGCACCCGTGAGCTTGAAGGGATTGCTGAAAAGGAAAACAAGAACAATTGCATTGAGACAGGTACCTGTAAGAATCCACGGACGGTATTTACCCATTCGTGTGTGGGTATTATCAACAATTGTTCCCATCATGGGGTCGTTGATTCCGTCCCAGAGTCTTGCGATCGGGGTCAGAATCAGAAGAAACAGGTTATAATTCCTGACACCGTTCCTTTCAAGCGTATAAGTCATGTACTTTGCGAGGAATGAATAAAACATTCCGTAGCTGAGATCAAGTCCGACTGCGCCAACGCCGTAGCCGAGCTTTCCTTTGATAAACTTCAGTGCGTTCATTGCTTTATACCTCTCCTTTTGCGGTTTTGACCACTGTTAAACAATATTCTTTCAGTACTTCCGGAGAAACCGTCCTGAACTCCGGCATTCCCTTTTCAGCTGAACAAACGCTGATTGCAAATTCCCCTTCCGTGAGAACGCTGTAAAACAACCCGTCCTTTTCAAAACAATCAAAAGCGCACTGTTTTGAAAAATCAAGTGAACGGATGTCAAATGCTATTCCCGTTCCGGTGGTTTTGAGATAGCTTTCCTTTATCGCCCATAGGCGGGTAAAAAATGCACTTTCGTCAGGCTGCTTTTTTCCGAGCAGACATTCCAAGTCAGTAAAGACACGCTTTTTCATGTTCTTTGAAAAAGTGCTTTTTTTCTGAATATCAACACCGGTTTCCCCAACGGCAGAAATTACAGCGCAGACCTTGCCCTTGCTGTGGCTGAGATTAAAAAACAGATTATCTGCTTCAAAAAACGGTTTTCCTCTTTCAGAAAACGAAAGCAAAGGAAAAACAGAGATGCCCATTTTGCTCAGCGCAAAACGCAAAAGTATCCACGCAAGAACAGTTTCATGCCTTGAAGTTTCATGAGTGATTTTTTGAACTTCTTCAATCTTTCTCTTCGGCAGGAGCTTTTGGGCATCGCAAAAAAACTGCGCATCAAAATCATTTATATCAGCGATATAAACAATCATGAATTGTTGTTTTCGTTTTGCTGAGCATCTTCGCCCGGCTGCTGATACTGCTGAGCGTTGAACCCGGGATTGTTATAATACTGCGCATTGGGATCTGCGCCGTACTGCTGCTGAGCATAATACTGTCCCTCCGGCATAGGCAGCTGTGGAAAAAGGATTGCACAAACAAGATATATTGCAAGACCATAGCCGAAGAACAAGAAAATGAGGGCAAAAATCAGTCTGATAACCGTTGAATCCGTGTTGAGATATTCGGCGATGCCTCCGCAAACACCGCAGATCTTCTTGTCATTGCTCTTATATATACGCTTTGATGTGTTGTTGAAAAGCTGATAATAGTTTTCCGGCGGCTTGGGCATTATAAGAGCTACTATCAGATACACGATGAAAGCCGGGATAATAGCAGTAAGGAATGCGGCCGCAACAACAAGCGCTCTGACAACTGTCGGGTCAACATTGAAATAGTCTGCAATGCCTGCACAAACACCGCAGATTTTTTTGTCCGGACTTGTGTAAAGCTTTTTACTCATTTTTTAAACTCCTTTATTTTGTATTTCACAGGCTTTGACTGTGTTTTGCATAAGTATAGCTATAGTCATCGGTCCACAGCCTCCTGGGACCGGTGTTATATGTGAAGTTTTTTCTTTTACAGCTTCAAAATAAACATCGCCGCAGAGCTTTCCGTTTTCATCACGATTGATTCCGACATCAATTACGACTGCATTGTCCTTAACCATATCAGCAGTAATGAACTTTGGCCTTCCGACTGCAGCAACAAGGATATCCGCACTGCGGCAAACCGAAGCAAGATTCTGAGTTTTTGAATGACAGATTGTTACGGTTGCGTTCTTCTGAAGCATCAGGGCTGCAAGCGGTTTTCCGACAATGTTGCTGCGGCCGACAATCACACAGTTCTTTCCGGAAACCTCAATGCCGTATCGGCAAAGCATTTCCATTACACCTGCCGGTGTGCACGGCAAAAAGTCCGCATTGCCTGTCCAGAGCTTTCCGACATTTACATCACAAAAACAGTCAACATCCTTTTGGGAATCTATTGCTTCAATGACCGCTTTTTCATCAATGTGCGCCGGCAACGGAAGCTGACAGAGGATTCCGCTAACAAGACTGTCGTTATTGAGCTTATCAATAAGGTCAAGAAGTTCATTCTGAGTTGTCTGTTCCGGGAGCGCATACTCAAGCGACTTTATGCCCATGCTTGGTGTGGTGGGTCACGGTGCCGGTCATGTCGCTCTCCATACCCAGTATGG
>JAEDHZ010000188.1 GCA_016292705.1 Clostridiaceae bacterium | reverse complement strand
ACAAACATCGGAAGAAGAATCTGAGCGGGGAGCCCGCCGAAGCCTGCGCCGATTGAACGCCACATGGAAAGCGAGGAACGCTCCATTCCGTCATCGGTAATGACCGAGGCAAGCGAGCCGTACGGAATATTCACACCGGTGTAAAGCATACCGTAAAGGATATATGTAACATAGGCAAATATAAGATATTGTGTCGGGCTCAGTCCGGGAATTTTTGTGAACATCAAAACAGCCGCAAAAGCCATAGGTATTGATGCACCGAGAATATACGGTCTGAATCTTCCGTAGCGTGTGGGCTTTCTGGAGTCGATAAAAGCACCCCACATCGGATCGTTTATTGCATCCCATATTCTTGCAACGAGCATAAGCACCGTGATTTGCGCAAGAGGAATATGCAGAACATCGGTGTAGAACATTTGAAGAAACGACGAAATCAGCGCAAATGTCAGAAGCCCGCCGGCATCGCCCAAGGCATAGCCGAGCTTGTCTTTAAAGCCTATTCCGTGTGTTGATAGTTTGTTTTCCATACTTTCTTCTCCTTTTACATATTTTTTTCAAAGAAAAACTTTTTGGCACAAATCGCCGCCGCACCGATATAGCTGTTCTTTTGGTTCAGGCTTGATTCTATTATCATGCTGTCTTTCAGATTAGGGTTATAGCGAAGGCATTGTTTTTTTAACTTTTCCTTGACTTTTCCGCAATAAAACAGAGAGCCGAACAGCACGATTTTTTGCGCATTTAAAATTGTCGCCGTGTTTGCAAGAGCCAGCGCAACGGTGTTGATTTTACAGTCCATGATATGTGAGATTTCTTTATCGTCGCTTTCCGCAATTTCTTCGAGCGTAAGATTCCGACCGACGCTTTTACAGATAGCTTTTCCGGAGGTAACCGTTTCAAGACAGCCGTACCGTCCGCAGCGGCATTTTTCTCCGCCGGGGTCAACGATGTAGTGCCCGATTTCGGCAATTCCGTTGTCACTTCCCGAAAGAACATTTCCGCCCGAAGAAAACGCCGAGCCGATACCGGGTCCCCATTTGAAATACAATACCGCATCTTTTTCCGGTGCGCTGCCGTAAATCAGCTGCGCCAGCGCAAAGGCTTTCACATTGTTTTCGGTCACACAGCTTAAAGAAAAGTTTTTTTCAAAGACCTCGTTCAGATTATTGTGTTTCCATACTCCGAAGCGGGAATCCTCGGCGTTTCCGATCAGGCAAACGCCCATACCGACCAGTTTTTCCGTAAGAGTTTCCGGCATACCCGACAGAAAGTTTTTTCCGCTTTTTATCACCTGTCCGATATCGTCGGTAAAATCGGTCACAGCTTTCTCATAAAGCTTTCCCGAAAGGTCGCAGACGCTGTATGTGATGGCATCCCGTTCGGCATTGATTGCGAAAATCAGCTTGTCGGAAAGTTTGAGCGAAAGCAGAATCTCTTTGCGTCCGCTTCTGCCTGCGTTTTCCATTTCGCCGTGCTCAGTGATATAACCCTCGTCAATCAGCTCTGCGCATATTTTCGTTACTGCCGCCGGAGTGAGGAAAAGCTTTTTTGAAAGCTCTTTTCGGCTGAGTTTTCCGCTTGCGTTCAGTTCATAAAGAATCAGACTCCGGTTTTTACTTTTCAAGGACTGTAAATTTAATCCGCTTTCCGTCAATAAATCAGCCTCCTTATTTAAAAATCAGAGAAATACCGCTGATGAGCATCAGCACATAAGTAATTATCAGAAAAGTGTTTCTGTTCAGTTTTTTGCTGATAATATTTCCGAAAAATACAGCAAAAAAGAGAACTGCCATACAGATGAGAAGAAGTACCAAAGTATCCTTCTGAAAGCTTCCCGAACGAATATCAGAAAAAAGAATCACCGTGTTCAATACAATCCATACCGCCGAAAGCGTTGAGCGAAACTCATTTTTGTCCTTGAGTTTTGCCGAAGCATAAGTGACAAGCAACGGACCTCCGCAGACAAATATGCCATGAATAAGGCCCGAGAAAATGAGCAAAAGCATAGATATGACTTCCGGCTGTGTTTTGCTTTTTTTCTTTGTGAAAAACTTGACAGCATTTATCACGGCAATCAGAATCACAGTAAGCCCTAAGGCAATATAAAGCACATTTGCGTACTGTTCAAAATACCCCGAAATGAAAATTCCGCCGATAATTCCCAGAAGCATGACGCATGTGATTTTCAAAAACTCTTTTTTGTTGATACTCTTATAATTTGTTGCAATCACGCCTGTTGATGCAGCTATTCCCAGAACATTCAGTATCGGTTTTGCCGTTTCATAGCCGACAAGCATCATTGAGGGCGGCATCGCAAGCACCGTTCCGGCAAAGCCTGTCACACACTGAATGATGTTCGAAATGAATACAACAATCAGAAACAGAATTGTTTTAATCATCGAAGTCCTCCGCCTCGATTGAAAGCGTATCGGCAAGAACCTTGATTTCCTCCTTGATGTTGCCCATTGCAACAACAAAATGCGGTTCCCAGCCCTCTTTGACAGCTCTGTTAACAATGTCACGGCAACCGTTTTCGGTTCTGACAACAATGCTTGTTCCGTCAAACTGTTTTGGTTTGTTAAGAGCTTCTCCGCTTGCGAGGAAAACCCGGAATTTTCCCGAATCGTTTTTGCCGATTCTGAAAAGTGTAACCTGTTTTTCTGCTTTGCAGCCAAAATCAAGTGTCGGGCCGATTTTTCTGTTGCAGTGTACACCGCAGACGGCTCTTGTATCCTCTCTTGCAAGAGAGCACGGCGCCATGCCGCAGTGCCAGAATGTGATCGTGTTTTCTTTTTCGTCAAGCGAAACGGGATCTCCGAAAAATGCCGCCTTTCCGGTCAGCTTCATTGCTGCAAACATCGAAAGTGCGCCGTAGGTATCTGCTTCGCAGGCGGCGGCAACGCCCAGGTCGTTGAGAAGAGACAAAACAGCGCAAACAGGTGTGCCGAACGAGGTGAAGAAATCGGGCCAGCACCGGCTTGACAGTGCGCCGATGTTGTTTTCCTTAGTGTATTCGTCATAAGCCTTAAAAAGCCTTGCGAAGTCAAAGAGGTTTTTTTCGGGTATTCTGTCAAGGCATACAATGCTTTCCTTTGCCCGTTCGATATACGGGATTACCTCTTCGCCGGAAAAGCTTTTTGCCTTGTCAATCAATTCCCTTGCTTCAATTGAAACAAGATTAGCGCCGAAAACGGTCATGACCTCACTGTCAAGCGCTCTTCCGAATCCAAAGCCCTGCGGTGTATGACCGATTTGAAGCAGATTGAGATTTTTCAGCTCCTCTCTAACCTTTACTGCTTTCACCGTTGCGGCAATTTTATTCTGCACCGCCTGCTCGTCGGGAGAGCCGAAAACATAAGTAAAGCTTCTGCCGAAGCTTTTGAGCATATTCGCAGCCGAAAACGCACCGGTAAGAGAATTGAGTCTCAGCCTTCCGCCGTCAATGACCGGCTCACGAAGCGTCCAGAGTAAAACATGACAGTTCAATCGGTGAAGCACCTGTGCAACATATTCGCCGTTTGCAAATGTGACATTCTGAACGATGACAAGAATCGGATTTTTATCTTTTATGAAAGCGTTAAGCTTATCAATGCTCAGAAGCATTTCTTCGGGAACAAGAATGTTTTCGTCTGTCTCTTTTAAAATTTTTACGGACTTTTCAAATTCAGTCTGTGCGCTTTCAAGATGAAAGGTCGGCACGCCGATCGGTAAATAAATGATTTCATTATTCATCAGTATCTGAGCTCCTTATTCTC
>JAEDHZ010000187.1 GCA_016292705.1 Clostridiaceae bacterium | reverse complement strand
CTTGGTTGACCTCAGCACCAATGATGAAGGACAGAAAGAGGGTAACGCTTCGTTTCTTGAGCGTTTGATCGAAAAGCTTAAAGCATACGCATAAATGAGCAAAAACCGAAAGGATGTTTGAAATGCACAAAAGTCAGCTTACAAAGGGAAAGAAGTTCGGCTACTGCGGAGGAATTGCCGCCGAATCAATTCTGTACAATATGTATTACACATATTATCTTGTTTTTCTTACAGATGTTGCCCACATGAACCCGGCGCTTGCTTCAACCGTCAGCCTCATTTCTGTCATCTGGGATGCGGTTACCGACCCGATTATCGGACACTTTGCTGATAAAAAGGGCGCAGACAAGCGTAAGTTTATGCTGCGTGCCGCTTTCCCGATGGGAATCACCTTTATTGCGGCGTTCACTCCGCTCGGAGAAACAAGCGATATCTTCAAATTCATTTTCTATACTGCAATGACAATGTGCTTCTGGCTTGCCTATACGGTTTACACGATTCCGTATTATGCAGTTGTTGCGGAAATTACCGAGGACTATGACGAGCGCACCGATATCCGGGGAAAAAGCTCACTGTTCAACACGGTTGCAATCCTTATCGGAAATGCTGTTCCTGCCGCTTTGCCCGGTGCAATAATTGCAATGGGTGTCAGTGCTTCGCTCGGCTGGCTTTCAACCGCTGCCGTTCTTGCCGTTATTGCCGTTGTTTCCGCCGTTGTTGCGTCCTTGAGTCTGCGCGGAATTGAACTCAAAAAAGCCGCCGATACTTCAGGTGGAACGGAAAAGGTCAGGGTTTCCGAATACATTCAGATTCTGAAAATCAAGCCTTTCCGCTGGTTTGTGATGTTCGTTTTCTTCTTCCTTGTTTCCTCTTCAATGATTCAGGCGAACTTTGCCTATCTTGTTCAGGCAAGGCTCGGAATGGATGACAGCGGAATGGTTATAGTTATCATTACGCTTGTTGCTTCAATGGGAATTATGATTCCGATTGTTACGAAGCTTGCGGAAAAAACGGACAGAAGAAAAACCGGAATCATCTTTTTCTCAATCATGCTTGCCGGACTTATCATAATCAAGCTCATCGGAATCAACAACACTCCGATGCTCATCGCTTCCGTTTTTACCGTTGCTCTCGGTCTTGCCTGTTTCTGGACAATCTTCTATTCAATGGCGTATGACCTTGTTGAGGTTGACGAATTTGTCAACGGAAAGCGCCGTGAAAGTATGATTACCGCTTTTCCGCAGTTCTTCCAGAAATTCGGTGCGGCAATCGGAATGTGGATTGTCGGTCAGGTTCTGAACTTCGGAAAATATGACGGAAAGCTTTCTGCCCAACCTGATTCGGCAAAGGCAGCAATTGAAAATATTGCAACCGTCATTCCAGCCGTTTTTCTTGTTGTTGCAATTGTGGGAATTGTTCTTTATCCCGTAACAAAGGAGCGCTTTGCCCTGCTTTCAAAACAGCTTGAAAAAAAGCGCAACGGTGAGGAATGTGATACCACCGGACTTGAAAAACTGATATGACGGAGACATAGATATGCTTTGTGTAAATAATGTTACAAAAAAATACGGAAAAGTTGTTGCAAACAATTCTGTCAGCTTTGAAATTGCTGACGGAGAGATTGCCGTTTTGCTCGGACCGAACGGAGCCGGAAAGTCAACGATAATCAAATGTATCTGCGGTCTTTTGCGTTTTGAGGGAGAAATCACCCTCGCCGGCTTCAACAACAAAAGCCTTGACGCAAAAAGACTCCTCGGCTATGTTCCGGAAATGCCGGCTGTTTATGATTTGCTGACAGTCCGTGAGCATCTTGAGTTTATGCTTCGCTCATATAAGCTCGAAGATGACGGAACGGCGGACAGACTTCTTGAACGCTTTGAACTGCTTGACAAAAGGGATAAGCTCGGAAAGGAGCTTTCAAAAGGTATGCAGCAAAAGCTTTCAATCTGCTGTGCGCTTGTTCATAAGCCGTCCGTAATTATTTTTGACGAACCGATGGTCGGTCTTGACCCGCACGCAATCAAACAGCTCAAGGAAATTTTTGTTGAGCTCAGGAACAGCGGTGCATCCGTCCTCATCAGCACCCACATGCTTGACAGCGTAGAAAGCTATTGGGATAAGGCATACATAATGAAAAACGGCGAGTTTTGTGCAGAAAAGAGTTCGCAGGATACGGATGGAAAGAGCCTTGAAGATTTGTTCTTTGAGCTTACCGAAAGCGGGGAAAAATCATGAGTTCACTTGTTTTTCTCCTTTCACGAAAACTGAAAAACCGCTTGAAGGAAATGTTTCGCCGCCCGTCCGAACTCATTGTTCTTGCTGTTTTTGTTGCTCTCATGGGTCTGACGGTTTTTGCCGGAAACAGCGGTTCTCTGCCCGAAAGGGGAGCACGCAGCATTGAGGAATTTTTTGCAATTGTTCTTGCGCTGTATGTTTTTGAATTCGTTCTGATTGCAAAGAACGGTTTCCTTAACGGTGCGTCAATGTTTTCCATGGCGGATGCGAACTTCCTTTTTACTGCTCCGAAAAAGCCGCAGTCTGTTCTGACCTTCGGCCTCTTCAGCCAGCTCGGACGCTCGCTGATGCTCGGTGTATTCATTCTGTATCAGTATTCGTGGGTGCATGACACCTACGGAGTGGGTTTCAAAGAAATCATTGCCGTCCTTGTCGGCTATGCGGCGGTGGCTTTCCTTTCGCAGATGCTTGCAATGCTGCTTTATTCCCTGACTTCCGCAAGCGACAAAAGATGCAAAACAGCAAAGGTTATTTTTTACGCAGTTATTGCCGCTTTTATCGGATATCTTGCTTACACAAGTTTTAACGCCGGAGATGATTTGATTTCATCCGTTTGCAAAAATGCGAACTCACCTGTAATGAACTTTTTCCCGATTGCCGGTTTCGTCCGGTACGGTGTGGTTTGCGCCGTTTCGGGTAACTTCAAAGGACTGTTTGTTCCCGTTTTATGTTTTGTACTTTGTGTGGTTGCCTTTTATGTTCTTGTTTCAAAGCTCAAAAGTGATTATTACGAGGATGTTCTCAAGGCCACAGAGGTTTCCTTTTCAGCAATCACTGCGAGGAAAGAGGGCAAGGCGGCTGAGGCGGCGCCACGCAATGTCAGGGTCGGAAAAACCGGATTTTCAAAAGGCGTCGGCGCTTCGGCAATAGCTGAAAAGCACTCTATTGAAAATCGCCGTTCAAAGGTTTTCATTCTTGATATGCTCAGCCTGATTTTTGCTTTGATAACAATCGGCTTTGCGTTTTTTGTGAAAGACGCACTCTCTGCTTTCACGATGAATGTATATTTTTCAATTTTCACCGTCGGAAGCGGAAGGTGGGCAAAGGAACTTTTACTGCCTTATGTCTATCTCATTCCCGAATCGCCTTTTAAAAAGCTTTTAAATATGCTCAAAGAGCAGCTTTGGACATCAATTGCCGAAGCAGTTGTAACCTTTGTTCCGTTTTATTTCATACTTAAAACGCCGCCGCTCTTTGTTCTTGGAATGATTGTCGGAAAGCTTTCCTTCAACTTCCTTTTTATCGGGGTAAATCTCATTCTCCAACGCTTTTTCGGCAACGGAGGGAACAAGGCGCTTTTGGTTGTTTTATACTTTGTTCTTGCTGTTGTGTGCGCTGTTCCCGGTATCGGAGCGGGCGTAGCCGTGCAGACGCTTCTCCCGTTTTTCGAGGGTGCATTGTTCTTTGGCGTTGCGCTTGCAAATATTATTACAGGTTTGATTATCATCTATTGCTGCCGTAATGTTCTCACAACATCTGAGT
>JAEDHZ010000186.1 GCA_016292705.1 Clostridiaceae bacterium | reverse complement strand
AACAGTGTTCTTTCCGATAAAGTGCACCGAAAAGGCAGCGGTCCCCTTCTTGCTGTTCTTTGAAAAAACGGGATGCCCGAGCTTTCCGAATTTTACGCTCGCAAAAACATTCCTCAGCCTTTCCTCAATCGGAACATCGCTACCCATCAGAACAGTGTGCCTGAGCCGGAAAGACGGCTTTTTGTTGAGGACAAAGTCATAAACAATGCTGTCAGCCTGTGTGTCAAGGAACGGATAGTTTGTAAAAATTTCATAATCCTCGCTGTCCCTTTCGTTTTCAAGGAAGGCCTTTATCGCCGAATAATAATCAACGGCGCCAAGCAGGAAAACACCTTGCGACGAGACAGTGATGTCTTTGAACATCATAACATTGGAAAAAGGCGGGTGGCCGGCAGACTCAAATTCAATTTTAAGGGTTTTAAGAAGCTCTGTGCGTCCTTTGCTGGTTTTATCAATATAGTAAAGTCGGTTAAGCTGAGCAACCTGCGCCGGTGAGAAATCAAATTTTTCAAGGATAAGTTCAAAAACATCCTCAGACAACCTTTTTTTGCCGTTGAAAACAGCATAAACAGCCATCCGGTTCATGCCGATAAGCGAAGAAAAATGGGTAATTTTAATCTTGTTATCTTTCAGCGTTTTTCTCAGTAATTCACCGAATTCCATTTTATCGCTCCCCCAACACAAATCTGAAAATATTTTAACATAATAAAAATATAATGTCAAATATTTCAATACCAAAATTTGTACTTTGCATTGAAACAAATGTTAATTTTTTAACAAATAATGCGCTTAAAAACGCAAAAACGATATCCGCAGCAAAAGTGTAAAACAATGTAAAATATATAATTTACAAAATGTAGGAGTTGAACCGGCAACAGATTTCTGTTATTATTCTTAACATGATTCAGAAATGGGAATCTGTCCGGTATTTTGACTGTCGGAATTTTTCAAATCTGAATCAGCAAAAATCTAGAATTATTCCATACCAATTTTATCACACCCCTAAAAATCGGACGGCCGATGGACTTGACTGCTTTTGTTGAGTTCATCGGTTTTCCGTTTGTAAACAATTTAATTTTTTCATCATCTGTATTGAAAATACATTTTTTTGTGTGTAAAATATACCACAAGAAAAGATTTTTATGAAAGGGTAGAACAAAATGAAAAAACTGATTTCACTGCTGCTTTGCGTTTCGCTTATTGCTTCGTCTGCAGCACTATTTGCGTTTGCCGGTGCAAATGTATATCCGGCAATCGTCATTCCCGGACTGTTCCAGAGTGAGGTTCTCTGCTATGACAGCAACGGAAAAGTCATGCTTGACTCAAAAGGAAACGAGCGCACCGGTCCGTTCTTCATGGACACCTCAGAAGTGGTAAAAGATGCTTTTAAGGAGGCTTTGCTTCCGCTTTCAAAAACGCTCATCGCACAGAATGACGAAAAGAATAAGTTTGCAAACGCTCTCGGCGATGTCCTCGGAAAGGCGCTTATTGGAAGGGTAAAGTCCGATGACAACGGAAACTTCGTCAACGACATCCGTGCAACGAAATATAACACAAGCTTTGCAAACCTCAGCGAGTACGACAGGGAATACATTCTCAATGCCGTTCCCCTTGATGACTATGTTGAAAAAGTCGGCGCAGACCACCTTTATTTCTTCTCATATTCATCGTTTGATAATGTTGAACGCCTTGCAAAGCAGTTGACTGAGCTGATTGAAATTGCAAAAAAAGAGTCCGGAATGGACAAAGTCAACATTGTTCCGATAAGTCAGGGCGGTTCGCTCTGGAACGCTGTTATGGAGTATTATCCGGAAACAGCAAACAGTGTTGACCGTGTCATATATATTGTTCCGGCCACGGACGGCTCATTGCTCATCGGAGATATCTTTGCAAACGGCTTCATTGATGATGACGATGCGCTCTATGACTATATGTTCCCGATGCTCATGGGCGAGGACAGCTGGACGGGTTACCTTGTCAACCTGCTTATCAGAATTTTTCCGAAAGATGTTCTCAACAGTGTTCTGGATATTGCGGTTGACAGGCTAATCGGCGATTACATTGCAAATTCAACCTGCATCTGGGGACTTATTCCCACCGGTTCATACAAAGCGGCGCGTGATAAGTACCTTGCCGATGACAGCAAGGCTGCCATAAGAGCCCAGACCGACAGATACTATCAGGCACAGCTCAACGCAAAGAAGAACATTCTTGCGTTCAAAGACAAAGGCGTCGAGTTTTTTGACATTGTCGGCTATAACCACTCGCTTTATCCCATTGTTGATTCCTGGAAAACCGTCAATGCTGACGGAATTATTCAGCTTGAGTCAACCTCAATCGGCGCAGTGAGCGCACCTGTCAACGGAAACCTCGGTGCGGATTACAAACAACAGGGAAACAGCTTCGGCACCTGCTCGGACCCGAAGCACAACCACATTGATCCCCACAAAATGGTTGACGCTTCAACAGGTCTTTTACCCGACCATACATTCTATTTCTACAACCACAACCATGAGCGCACGGCTGACTGCGATGTTATCATCAAGCTTGCCGTAAGACTTCTTTGGGATAAGAGCTTCAAAAGTGTTTACTCCTATCCGGAGGAATTTCCGCAGTTCAACACCTCAAGGGAAAGCAAACGGCTCATCAAAGCTGTCAACCTTATGAAAATCGCTGACAAGAACTCCCTTTCCGAAGAGGATGCAAAGGAGCTTGATGCCGCCATTGCCGAGGTAGACTCGGTTCTTGCAAACACCGTTGTTGATTCTGAAGCTTTTTCAAAAGCAGAACAGCGTTTCAACGCTGTCACTGACAAGATAATCTTCAAAAAAACTGAAAATAAATCAAAAGCGGAAAACCTGAAGAGCTTCTTTGAAAGCCTTCTCACAAAGTTTTTCAAGTCCCTTAACGATTTTGTCAACAAATTCTGGGGTTACAGAGGCTTCGGCTTTTATAAGATAGTTTCGTCAGATTAAGGGCGGCAAAAACAGCTTTCGTAATCAGTAAAACACAATATATAAAAACGGGGTCAGGACGAAATGAAATAGTTCGTCCCGACCCCGTCGGTAATATGTTGAACAAGTTTACGGTAGCGTTATTTTTTCGGTATGCACCTTGATGCCGTGCTCAACTTTGACTTCAAGGTAATAGTCACCGGGTTCATAGTCATAAATAAACATGTAATACGAAGTATAGGAACGTTTTTGTCCGTTCTTAATAACTTCATCGTGCGGTACATCAGTGGTATGCCATGTTCGTAGATAATAATTCGAAAAAGGTTCCCTTTTTCCGTCAACTATTCTGTAAAGATATATATGCGCGGATTCATGGCTTGATGCTATAAATGGTCTGCCGACATTTTCGGTAACAACGTGAACATTGCAAGCAGGACGTTCATTGCCATCAACGTCCTTGCACACGCCCATTTTTGTTTCAACACTGAAATCAACCTTTTCAGGCTCATTACCGTACGGAATACCGGCGAAGAAAATATATAAAGCCATAAGAATTGCTGTTATTCGGTTTCTTATGTCAAACATCTGATTTCTCCTTTCATTATTTAATATTTATTGATATTCCGACAAACTCGCTTGTAATATCTGTCGGAAGAACATCATTTTGATAAATTGAAACAGTATAATTTCCGTTTGCCGAAGACCTTACTATTGATTCAGCCCAAAAAGGACTTGCCGCAAGAGCAGGATATCTTTGGCAAAGCAACGCCAATGCCGCCGTAACCTGCGGAGCGGCAAAACTCGTTCCTGCGTGTGTTCCTGAAATATTCGGAATGTTCACCTCAAAAACAGCCGACACCTCAGGTT
>JAEDHZ010000185.1 GCA_016292705.1 Clostridiaceae bacterium | reverse complement strand
TTTGAAGTTACTTCTCTTTCTTTTTGGGTCACATCATTTTAACACATACATTTTTGTTTGATTTTAAACATCATTTAACAAGTTTCTGCCTTATGTCACTGCCGAGGAGCAAAACCCTTTCGCTCCCCCCGATTATTCTTGAGGCAACACGCTGTGAATAGCGTTCCTCAAGCTCCGCAAGGCTGAGGTTGGTATTGATTATCATCGGAAGCGAAGCATTGAGCCTTGTGTTGACAATGTTATAAAGCGCAGCAACGGTAAACTGGGTTGAAAACTCTGCACCGAGGTCATCAATCACAAGCAGATCGCTTTCAAAAAGGCGGTCGCTTATGCTTTCCTCAACACGCTCACGGGAAAACTGCTCCTTCTGAAGTGCATCCATAATCTTGTGGACACTTGCATAATAAACATCAAATCCCCGGTCAATAACTCTCCCTGCAATTGCAAGCGAAAGATGAGTTTTTCCGACTCCGGTTTTGCCGTTCATTATTATATTCCTTGAAGAACGGGAAAAATTCTCTGCATATTCCCTGCAGAATTTGAGCGTTCCCCGTGCAAGCATACGGGGGCTCAGAGAATACTCAGAATCCGGCTCATCTGAATAAAGGTTCACATCAAACGAATCAAAGGTACACTTTTCCATGCTAACGGCAATGCCGAGTTCATCCTTTGCCGTTTTTTTGAGCAAATCAAGATAGCACTTGCAGTAGTATCCTCCGTGCGAGCCGGTGTCCTTGCAAACGGGACAGGCATACTTCGTCTCAAGGTAATCCTCCGGCAGCCCGACTGACACAAGCAATGCCTTGCGTTTTTCCTGAGCTTCAAGATTTTTTTGCGAAAGCGAAATAACATACTGTTCTGCATCCTTACCCATTGAAACGCTCTTTATTACATCGGCGGCAAAGCGAGCCATGTCATGTTCTGCTTTTGCAATTTCCGGACAAAGAGCAACTGCGGCAGTGTGGCGTTTTTCCTGCTCGCTTTCGGCTTTTTTCCGGCGGTTTTCAAGAGTGTTTTTCGCCGTGATATATACACTTTTTCTGTATGCCATAAATTCGCCCCGATTTCCTCACTGATTCTTGCTTTCAAGATACTTTAAACCGACAATATTCCTGTCAAATTTTTCAAGATCGTATGAAGCATTGCCCGAAAAGACCTCCTGCTTTGGCTTTTTGGACTTGCTTTCGGACTTTTTGAAGTTGTTTTCGTTCCATTTTGCCTGCTCCCGTTCTGCGTCCGATGGGGATTTTATACCCTTTTCATACCAGTTTTTCATAACCTTGTTCATATACTCAAGGTTCATCTTTCCTGTGTTGTCAACGCAGATTTCATAAGCAAGTGAAATCATTTCTGCAGAAAAGGAAAAATCGTTCTTCCAGATTGAAAGGAACTTTCTCTGCTTTGCTGTCGGATTCGGGTTTTTGACACCCGTGAGAGCCTTAAAACTCTTCCACAGCTCATCGGTTTCGTTGTGCTCACTTATATATTCCTCGGCAGCGTCAATGGTAACGATCTCCTTTTCGCTCCACTCTTTGCCGACGGTTGCAATAAATTTATATCCCGTTTTACCCTTTTTCACTGCGTATTCAAGCAGCATGAGAATGACCTCAACGGGCAGATCGTAGCTGTCGTGGAGCATTATCAGAATGGACTGCCCTTCATAACCTATGGTCTTTCCGAGGACATTCTGCGCCTCAGCAAAAAGCAAACGCAGCTCCTCACATTCCTTGCAGCGAATAACAATCTGTTCGTGACTCGGGCGGGAAATCGGAAGCTCCGGAACGGTCTTCCTTTCCGGCCCGGTGTTTTGAAACACCGGAATATGTACACTGCCGGCAACTGCGGCGGGAACTGCTTCAGCCGGAACATTTGCGCCTTTTTCCGGCTGAAAATCAGCCAAATCGACCGTCGCAGTTACATCATCCTTGAGAACAAGACCTCGTTCGCACCAGAAAACCAGAGCATCGCAAACATCGCCACGGTCAATTCCGAGAGCGTTTGCAATTGCCTCGCAGGATGTATCCGCAATGCCGGAATTACAGTAGAGATATAACAGCACCTTGAGCTGAACAGCTCCGGCAAGACGAAGATTATTTTTGACAACAGCCTTCGGCAAAACGAAAACATCACCGTAGGCTGTGGGATTGATTTTAAAATTCATAGTTTTCTTCCGTTTTACTTATTGAGCGTCATGCTCTGATATATCTTGCTTATTTCAACACTGTCTCCGGCGGCAATCATCTGACCGTGGTCAAGAATAATCGCCTTGTTGCATATTTCCTCAACCTTGTCCGTGCTGTGGGAAACATACAAAACCGTAACACCGTCGCCCATCATGCTTTCAATGCGCTTCTGGCTCTTCGCCCTAAAAGCGGCGTCACCAACGCTCAGAACCTCGTCAAGAATGAGCACATCCGGTTTGACTGCCGTTGCAATGGCAAAGCCGAGACGGGCTCTCATACCCGACGAATATCCCTTCAGAGGTGCATCAATGAAATCCTCAAGCTCGGCAAATTCAACAATTTCATCATACTTTTTTTCAATGAACTTCCTTGAAAAACCCATTGTTGCGGCATAAAGAAAAACATTTTCACGGCCGCTGTAGTTTCCGTCAAAGCCTGCACCAAGCTCAAGCATCGGGGCAACAACACCCTCAACCCTCACCGAGCCCTGTGTCGGCTTCAGAACACCTGCAATAACTTTCAGCAGCGTGCTTTTTCCGGCGCCGTTGAATCCGAGGATTCCGACTCTGTCGCCCTTTTCAACCTTGAAGCTGACATCTTTGAGTGCCCAGAATTCCATAAAATGGAGCTGATGCTTAAGTAAACGGATAAAATATTCCTTGGCGTTGTCCACGCCCTCTTTATTGATGTTGAATTTCATGCTGACATGATTGACTTCAACCGCATATTTACTCAAATCTATCCCTCTTTCTCAGATATGGAGAATGAACTTATCCTGATTCTTGTAGAACACCGCAAAACCGACAACAAAAGCTATCACTGCACACGCTGCAGAATACCACATCAGATTCATGTCCCAATAATGGACAAAATCGTCACCCCAGATGACGGCAGCACGGAACATTCCGATTATTCCGTATAGCGGATTCATTTTAAAAATTCTCATCTGTGCGCTGTTCTGCGCAATCTTGAGGCTCTGAATGTTGTAAACTATCGGCGTGACATAGAAAAGCAGGGAAACAAGAACATCATAGATGTTCTCCATGTCACGGAAGAAAACAGAAACGGTTGAAAGGAACATTCCGACTCCGAGACTGAGCACAAAAAGAATGAGAATGGGTATTACACAATAAACCACACGCCAGGTCAGGTGGATTGGATTGTTGTTTGTGATATTGAAAAAGCCTATCATAACAACCAGAACGGAAAGCGAGATGAGGAATGTTATGAAAGTTGAAAGCACCTGAGACAGCGGATAGATATACTTTGGAACATAAACCTTTTTTATCATTGCTCCGTTTGAACGGATGGAGCGCATTGCTCTTTTTGTTGAGGTGCTGAAAAAGTCAAACAGCAAACGGCCGATGAGAAGGAAAATTGTGTAGTTTCCGACGCCGTTTGAGCTTCGTCCGAAAATATTGTTGAAAACAAATACAAGGACAAGTGTCATCAGAAGCGGCTGCAAAAAGGTCCAGAACATTCCGAGAAATGAATCTCTGTACTGAAGCTTGATGTTTTTGTGCACAAGCTCCCTCAACAGGAAGCGATATTTCATGAAATTATTTTTATGATTTTTAAGTGCCGCAGCAACTTTCATTTTTATCCTCCTAATTTCCGCACCAAAAGAGCACAGAAAAAGCTGTCCATTATTATAT
>JAEDHZ010000184.1 GCA_016292705.1 Clostridiaceae bacterium | reverse complement strand
TGCTCAAAAAGTCCCTTTGTGCTTGCCATAATGCGCACTTGGTGATATACTCATATATTAGTATACAGCGGATTACGCTGTTTTAGTATCACTGACGGAGGATTTGCAATGAATAAAAAAATGCGCTTGGGAATCATAGGTGTCGGAAATATGGGCACGGCTCATATTGAAAACTATCTTAGTGGAAAAATGCCGGAGATTTTAATAACCTGTGTTGCGGATACGGACGAAAAACGACTTGATTCGGCAAGAAAAAAGCTGCCTGATGCGGCTTTCTTTTCCGATTCATCATCGCTCATAAAAAGCGGCCTTTGCGAGGCTGTGTTGATTGCAACTCCGCATTATTCCCATCCCCCTATTGCGATTGAAGCGCTTGAAAGCGGACTTCATGTTATGAGCGAAAAACCTGCAGGAGTATATACAAAGCAGGTGCGTGAACTTTTGGCTGTTGCCGCAAAGTCGGATAAGACCTATACCCTCATGCTCAATCAGCGCACTAACTGCGTATACAGAAAGCTGAAAGAGCTTGTTGCGAGCGGAAAATACGGCGAGATAAGGCGTGTTTCATGGATAATAACCGACTGGTTCAGAAGTCAGCAATATTATAATTCCGGCGGTTGGCGTGCAACCTGGTCGGGTGAGGGCGGAGGAGTAATTCTCAATCAGTGTCCGCATCAGCTTGATTTGTGGCAGTGGATCTGCGGGATGCCGTCAAAGATTAGGGCATTTTGCCATGAGGGTAAGTGGCACGATATTGAAGTTGAAGATGATGTAACAATCTATGCTGAGTATCCGAACGGAGCCACCGGAACATTTATCACAACAACCGGAGACTGTCCGGGAACAAACCGTCTTGAAATAACGCTTGACAAAGCTAAGCTGATTTGCGAAAACAATCCCCGTACCGATAAATTTGAACTTTACGCCTATGAACTTGACGGCAGTACCCAGGAATTTATCAGAACCTCCGATAAGGGCTTTGACAAGCTTCCCGGAAAATGGACGGACATTGAAACCGACGGAAAGAACGAACAGCATCCCGGTGTGCTCAATGCTTTTGCCGGACATGTTCTTCGCGGTGAACCTCTTGTTGCGCAGGGCGAGGAGGGGATTAACGGCCTTATTATTTCCAATGCTGCTTTCCTTTCCTCATGGCTCGGGAAACCGGTTGAAATTCCGTTTGATGAAGATATCTATCTTGATATGCTTAATGAAAAAATTAAAAACTCAAGGTTCAAAAAGGTTGTCAATGAGCAAGTTGAAGAGAATATGAACTCAACATATTAAGGGGGACAAAACAATGTCAGAATTTATTTTTTCCGCTTTTTGCGATGAATCCGGCGAGGACACAATTGAAGGTCAGATCAAAGCCTGCAAAGCGAACGGCATTACGCACATGGAGCTTCGCGGATTCGGCGAAAATCTCAATATTAACAATATTTCCGTTGAGCAGGCAAAGGCAATGAAAAGGGTTATAGACAGCGAGAATATGTCGGTTGCTTCCATTGGTTCGGGTTACGGAAAAATTGAAATCACTGATGATTTTGAACCGCATTTTGAGGCATTCAAAAATACCGTTGAGGTTGCAAAAATCCTCGGTGCAAAATATATAAGAATGTTCAGTTTTTATTTCACAAACGGCGAAAGCTATGACGAGTATAAAGCTGAGGTTATCCGCCGTGTGAAAGCCATGGCTGACTACGCAACGGAAAACGGTCTTGTCTGCTGCCATGAGAACGAAAAAGGCATTTACGGAGATACAGCCGAAAGATGTCTTGAACTTCTTGAGGAATGCGGCGGAAAGCTTAGAGCTGTTTTTGATCCCGCAAACTTTATTCAGTGCGGTGTTGATACCGTAAAGGCTTATGACTTGCTTGAACACCATGTTGAATATTTCCATATAAAGGATGCAATATATGCCGATGGTTCGGTTGTTCCGGCCGGAACGGGCGAGGGCAGGGTGCTTGAAATAATTACACGGGCAGCCAAGCAGGACAGGACGATTGTCCTGTCGCTTGAGCCTCATCTTCAGGTATTTGAAGGTCTCGGCGCACTTGAAAGCGGAACGCTTGAATCCGGAAGAACAATTCCGAAGAACGCATACCCGTCTCACGCTCAATCATTTAAGGCTGCGGCTGACGCAATGCACTCACTTGCGCAAAAAGCGCTTTCACTTGCATAATGAACGGCTCAATCAGGGTTTCGGTTGTTGGCTGCGGAAATATTTCAAAAACACATCTGTCGATATTGCAGAGTATTGACGGTGTTGAAGTCTCGTCTGTTGTTGATATCAGACAAGAGCGTGCCGATTTCGCCGCAAAAAAGTACGGCTGCCGGGCATTTTATGACTTTGATGAAATGCTCAAAAAGGACAAGCCGGATTGCATCCATATCTGCACACCGCACTTTCTCCATGTCTCAATGGCGGTCAAGGCTCTTGAAGAGGGTATAAATGTGCTTTGCGAAAAGCCGTGTGCAATAACTGAAGCTGGACTTGAAAGACTGAAAGCGGCAGCCGGAAAAAGCTCTGCTTTGTTCGGTGTATGCTTTCAGAACAGATATAATTCCTGCGTGAAAAAGGCAAGGGAGATAATCGAAAGCAGGAAGCTCGGCGCACTCGTTGCCGAAAGCGGTCGTGTCTGCTGGTTTCGCAATGAAGAATATTATTGCGATGACTGGCACGGAAAACTTGAAACTGAGGGCGGAGGAGTGCTTGCGAATCAGGCTATTCATACCGCTGACCTGCTTCGGTATCTTTCACTTGGCGAAGTGAAAAGTGTTCAGGGACATATCTGTAACGACACTCTCAAGGGTGTCATCGAGGTTGAGGATACAGCTTTTGTGAGGTATGAATTTGATAACGGCGTGGTGGCTGTACTTTATGCAACAAACGGTTTTCCGTTCAATGATGATGTTGAAATTGAACTTTCCTTTGAAAACGGGGAAAAGCTTTTAATTAAAGGCGCAGACCTGTATCACTTCAGTAGAGCAGGTGAGGTGTTGAGGCTCACCGAACCGAATAAGGTCAGTCAGCACGGAAAAAGCTATTGGGGCAACGGACACGCCGCCTTGATAGAGGATTTTTACCGATGTATCAGAGAAAAAACGCCCTTTTCAATTGATGCTTCTGAAGGCGCAAAGGCAAGCGAGGAGCTTCTTGCAGCTTATGAATCGGCAAGGAGCAAAATGAGCGTATGCCCGAGGCGTTACTGACCGAATGGCAAATGACTTACCGAGTTGAATTTTTCACTGAAATATGATATTATTCGACATAAACTATATGAATTTTTTATATCAAAATCGAAAGGAATGGCGCAGACGGCATTACCGGTTTGCGTCGATGGTGCTCCAATGAAATATGTTGTTGTTCTTTATGACGGAATGGCTGATTATCCCGTTCCGGCTCTCGGCGGAAAGACGCCGATGATGTGTGCCAAAAAGCCGCTTTTTGATTCTCTTGCAAAGCGTTCCGTTGTCGGTCTTGTGAAAACCGTTGACGATTCCCTGAAACCCGGAAGCGATGTTGCAAACATGAGCGTAATGGGCTTTGATCCGCTGAAGTATTATACAGGCCGTTCTCCGCTTGAAGCGGTCAGCATCGGTGTCAACCTTCGTGACGATGATGTCACTCTGCGTTGCAACCTTGTCACACTCTCCGAAGATGAACCCTATGAGAGCAAAACTATGGTTGATTATTCCGCCGGAGATATCTCCACCGAAGAAGCCCGTGAACTGATAAAAAGTGTTCAGGAGCATTTTGGAAATAATGAGTTTGCCTTTTATCCGGGTGTTAGCTATCGGCACTGCCTTGTTGTTCACGGCGGAACGACTGAACTCGGAACAATGACTCCTCCGCATGACATCAGCAAAAAGGTTAT
>JAEDHZ010000183.1 GCA_016292705.1 Clostridiaceae bacterium | reverse complement strand
GGTATTCCATTTTCAATCTTGAAAGAGGCTCTCAGTTCAGGTTTACCCTGACTTTGTCAGAGGGTTATAACCAAAGTGAACCGGAGGTTTATGTCAATAATCTTCCGATCGCCGAAAATGATGGGCAATATATCGTTTCCGATATTCAGAGCGACATTGAGGTTACAGTAGAAAATGTCAAAAAGAATACATATAGCGTTACCTTGCCCGATACTCCGTATTGCACTTTTTCACCGGCACCGGGCTACAAAGAGAATGCCGTTATTCACGGCTCTGCTTTTAAGTTCATTATGAATTTGAAAGACGCATATTCTCAGTCAACTCCTGTTGTTTATCTCAACGGCACAGAGCTTGTTCCGGGAAAAAATAACGCATACTCAATAGAAAACATTACTTCCGATATTTCCGGCATTACTGTCAGTGAGGTTCCGCTCAACACCTACACGCTAAACTTTTTCAATGAAGACGGTACATTCATCTGGAAGACAACGGCAAATCACGGCGAGTCTGTAACCTACGGTGGTGAAATACCCGTAAAAGCATCTGACAGTCAGTGGCACTATGATTTCACAGGCTGGTCACCGACACTCGGCACTGCTGAAGGCGATGCAAACTATACCGCAGCTTTTGCAAAAAGAACAAGATATTACACAGTCAGATTTTTGAATTATGACGGTTCTGTTATTGAAACATACCAAGTTCCTTATAACGGAAGTGCATACTGCTCCGTGATTCCCGAAAGACCTGATGATTATTCAGGCGGTTACACATTTAAGCAGTTTGATGTCGACACTTCGGTTGTTACAAAAGATATCGACACTACCGCCCGTTTTGAACATAAGCATGTATTTCGTCATTTTCTCATTGAGCCGACCTGCACCGAGTCAGGCTATACATATGACTATTGTGACAGCTGCGGTTATGGCATAACATACGACCACACATATGCACTGGGACATCAGTTCGGTGAATGGTTGACTGCGGTTCCTGCGACTGACACTGCAGATGGTCTTAAAATCAGAACCTGCTCTGCTTGCGGTGAAACAGAAGAGCAGGTTATACCGATGGGAACTGTTGATGAAAATGCCGGTTCAACAGAAGAACCTACAGAAGAAAAAGAACTCAGTTTTTTTGAAAAAATAATAGCTTTCTTTAAAAAGCTGTTTGAAAAAATAAAGGCATTATTTGTTGTTTAATAAAAATTCAGAAAGGAGAATCAACTTGAAAATCAAATTCAAAAAACTACTTGCCTTAGTTCTGGTTCTTACTCTTTGCATGAGCACAATGTCAGTTTTATCACCTCTTGTTTCGGCACGCTCGGCTGTCAGCTACCCTTCAAGAGATGTTTCTGACAAAGATTACGCAAGAAACAAGACCTATTACACTTCGGAAAGTAAACTGCAAAAGGTTATTGACAATTTAGACGGTACTCTTCAGGGTTCGGATTTTGCTTCTCTTCTCGGCCTTGAAAATACGCTTGATGTAACGGTAATGAAGCTTATCAAGGAAAATCTTTATAATGACAAGTTCATTACGGATTTAATGAAGGCTCTTTATCCGACTATTGTCAATGCTATCAGAAAAGCTATCAATGACAATGCTGTTATTGATGTAGGCATCACAGATATTGACCTGAGAAGCAAGGCAAACGAAATTATTGAAGATCTGGCCGGGGGATATGGCTTATACCTTTTCCCGAAGGATCTTGCAAAAGTAATTTATCAGATTGACCCTGTTAATTTCGGTAGTGTTGCATACTGGCTGACTTTGGCGGGCACAGAATGGGACTATGTTCCGTGGGATTCACTTGTCTGGAATATAACCGATATGGACAGCTGGGTAAAAGGTCTTGCGTGTATCGTCGGCGGTTTCCAGCCTGCAATCTGGGCACTTCTTCAGGGCAAGTACTATGACCATGAAGAAACAGCTCTTTCCTTCGGTTCACTTGACGGTGATGTCAGAATAACCGCAGATGCAAACCTCGGCTATTTAAACTCCATTTTGCCCCTTCTTGAAACAGTCTGCGGTCAGTTCCCGGTTGACTACACTTATAAGGGTGTCAGATACACCTCGCTTATGGATGCTGCTTCATACTATTATTTATATGATCCCGTTGACATGGTTGCGCACATAGTTTATCCCATTTTCACAATGATTGAAAACTATGTTGCAAAGCAGCCGATTAAATATATCGCCGACCTGCTGCCGCAGCTTGCATGGGCGATATACAACGGAAAACTCTTTCATTGGCTCAACGGCTTGCAGACAAATATCGGACTTCGTGTTTCGATTAACGGAAAGCTTGTCCATATTAAGGATGTGTTCAAAACAAGCATAGCCGTCAATGTCTGGGATTTGCTCAGCGACCAGTTTGAAGGATTAAACATATTCTCGGTTTCAGACATAATTAACTGGGTATTCCAGAAGATGGATCTTTCAATAAAGCTTCCGCCGATTGACACAAATTATGTTGCTAACCTCGGCGACTACAGCACATTCCCGACGGGCCAGACAAAGGTTGTTGCCGATGAACCCGGAATGCTCTTATATCTTCTCAGGTATGCGGGTACTCTGTGTGCTGACGAAAACTTTGTCAATACGCTGAAAACAATGATAAGCCCTGATGAGCCGCTGCCGGAAGCGGTGGATGCCATCATTAAAAACATGGCAAAAGATCCTGACAGGATTATTTGTGCTCTTGTTGAACTTGTCTGCCCGCAGTCTTATGATTTAGGCACATTGTTCACTCAGACAATAAAAGCTAAAGATGTCAGCTATTCAACGTATTGGACAAAAGCAAATGCACAGCTTATTGAATCTGACTTTGACAACTTTGCCGACAGCATTTTGCTTCTTGCAACGGGCAAAACAGTCAAACAGCTTGTCGGCGGATTGCTCAACGACACGATTTACACAAACAAAATTTTAAATACTCTTGTTATTTCGGCCCGTGATTTGCTTTTACCGCTTGAAAGGGTTACAAATCTTCTTCATATTGACATTACACCCTGGCTTTCCGTTACACCCGAAACAACCTGGGGCTTTGAAGACGGCAATAAAGCGGGATTTGTCAATGCTCTCACAGACGCACTTTCACCGCTTAACGGACTTCTGAAGCTCCTTCTCGCAGGCGACAACTTGACGCTTATGAACGATAACCTTACGGTGCTTGGCTATCAGGGATACGGCTACGGTATTGTTCCCCTGCTTGAAGCTATCGGCTGCAATCAGAATGACATTGCAACGCCTCAGGAATATCTTTCACACATTCAGAAGGATGAAGCTTCAATAATCCGTGACATTCTGGTTCCCATTCTCAACCTTGCGGAAAGAATAATCAATGAACCTGTCACAACGGTTCTTAACATTTTGCCGAATATTATCTATTTCATTGAAACAGGTTCTTTCCAAACAGCAATTGAAAATTCATTAAAGGCTGTTTTTGTTCTTCTTGACAATGTCACCCCGATTTATGATATAGGCCTGAATCTTGATTTGAGCTTTAAAGGCATAATCAAAATGGTCACGGGTGCTTTAGGCACAGGCGGCAATGAAACATTCATTTCATCGCTCCTTGAAAAGCTTGATGTGACGGCATTACTTCAGGGCAGTGTTGTTAAGGGAAAGAGTAATAACGGCACAGACAGATACTACATTGAAGGCAACAATGCAGACACACTGACCGTTCTTCTTCGCACTGTTGTAAATCTTCTCTTCTCAGGAAATAACGAAGACGGATTCACCGCACTTCTTTCAAAATCGCTCAGCGGCAACACGATGAGTAAGCGTGCAGCTGTCGGCGTCATTGAAGGTCTTGACGATATGTATAACGAAGACCTCGGTGCAGACAAGGTGATTTCACTTCTCTATTACATTTACAGCATGGGAAGTGATGCAAT
>JAEDHZ010000182.1 GCA_016292705.1 Clostridiaceae bacterium | reverse complement strand
GGGAGCCTTTTACCGCCGTCAGAGGCACATCTCTCACATTTAAATACACGGCAGGAAAAAAGTACACCCTGCTTGTCCGGGCATTCTGCGTTATTGACGACATTACTGTGTCCGGCAAAACGGGACTGCGTGTTAAATTCACTGCGCCGAAAAAGCTTCCGTCAACAAAAAAACAGGCTGCCGCTATGTATAACAGCGCTGTCAATAACCTCAAAAGCAGCAAAGCAAGCTTCACCATAACGGAAACCTGGCAGACCACTCACACGCTCAAAAGCTTCAGCGGAACCAAAAACGCAAAGGAAGTTTTCCTGATATATAACAAAGGGTTCGACGCACTCGCCAAGAAGACCACCTATAAAATGACTGCGAAAAACGGAAAGCTCTATTATAAGGGCAGTGAATACGGAAGAATTACAGATCATGTTGAGCCGCTCAGCAAAAAGGCAGTTCTTTCGCCGGATAGCATTGAACAGTTCAAAGCTTCTGTCCTTTCAAACGGAAATATCAGGCTAAATCTTACTCTCAGAGGCGAAAACTCAACCTTTACCTCAAAAAAAGCAAATTACGCATGGGGACTTTCACAGATATATGAGCCCTTTGACGTGCGTGCGCTTCAGGCGGATGGAATCACAACGCTGAACAGCGCCACCGTTTCCTACAACCGGCCTGCAATTCAGGCTGTGATAAGGTCTGACGGAAAGCTTGTTTCGGCAGCCTTTAACATTCCGTATACGCTCACGATGAAATACACTACCACCGGCGAGGGTATCGAGACTCTCCTCGGCAAAAAGTCGAAAGATGTTAAATCAACCGCTGTTGTTTCAGGCAACTCGCTTCTGAGCTACAGTATTGCATGGTAATCTTTCAGGCTGTCTATACATAATATATCTCCGCACGGTTTCAGAAAAGGAAGCCGTGCGGCTTTTTCATAAAACAGAAGTGCAACAGAAAAAGAAAACTTTTTTGAAAAAATGCTTGACTTTTTTTAGCAGACGATGTATATTAATGACAGTGATTAGCACTCGTGTATAATGAGTGCTAAACCTTAGCAAGGAGGCGAGAACATGGAGCTTGGAAAAAGGCAGGAGATGATCCTTTCCGCAATTGTTGAGCATTATATCCGCACGGGTGAGCCTATCGGTTCAAAGTTTCTTATGAGTGCTCTCCCCATCTCCGTCTCCTCCGCAACAATAAGGAATGAGATGAGCGAGCTTGCGGAACTCGGTCTGCTTGAACAGCCGCATACCTCCGCAGGACGGATCCCGTCCCAGTCAGGATACCGCTACTATATCGACCACCTGATGAAATGCGACGAGCTTTCGCAGGAGGAACGGGACAGTCTTCGGTCTCAGCTTGAACGCTTCGCCGGAAATCCGGAAAAGCTCCTCGGAAAAGCGAGCGAGCTGCTTGCAAAGATGACTGACTGCGCTTCAATTGCAACAACGCCCACCGATGAGGGCGCAATAGTCAAAAAGATTGAGCTTATCCCCGTCGGAACCCGTCTTGCAATGATTGTTCTCATCACCTCTTCCGGAATCATCAAAAACGGAATCTGCCGGACGGATACCGAGCTGACGCCGGAAATGGTTGCAAACTTTTATCACATTGTTGAGGAGACTTTTATCGGAAGACCGGTGAGCGATATCGGAACAGTGATGATTCAGACGCTTGTTGCGTCACTCGGCGCAGGTGCGCTTTCAATGAGTCCGCTGTTTTCCCATCTTGCGGACATCGCTTCAAAGGCGGTTCAGGCTGAAATTCACCTTGAAGGTGAACAGAACCTTCTCCACCACCGTGAACTCGGCGACAATGTTTTTGAAATGATGCAGTTCTTTGATGAGGACGAAAAGCTTGAACGGGCTGTTTCGGCGAACAAAGGCTCGCTTTCCGTAACAATCGGAAAGGAGAATATGTTCCGACAGCTTGAAAACACCAGCATGATAATTTCACGATACAACATTCGAGGTCACGAAACGGGAGCCATCGGAATTATCGGCCCGACAAGGCTTGATTACGCAAAACTGATTCCCGGAATTGAATATTTGACTGAGCTTGTGAGCAAAATGCTCACGGATACATTTGACGACGGCGCAGAGCCGATGAAGGAGGATGGAAATGGCTAAAACAAAAAAGGACGAAGCACCGGCAACCGAGCCCGCTGAAGCTCAAGAAGCAAAGGAAGAGGCAGAAAAAACCGAAAAGGCTTCCTCCGAGAAAAAAAAGAACGAAAGCAAAAAAGCCGAGAAAAAAGCCGAAAGCAAAACCGAAAAACTTGAAAAGGAGCTTGCCGCCGCAAAGGAAGCTCATATCCGCACCCTTGCGGAATATGATAATTACAGAAAGCGTTCCACGCGTGAAAAGGAAGCCGCCTACGGCGATTCAAAAGCAGACTGTCTGAAGGAGCTTCTTGGTGTTCTTGACAACTTTGAGCGTGCAATAAATGCCGGCGACACCGAACTTGAAAGCTACAAAAAGGGCGTTGAGATGATTTACACAAGCTTTTGCGAAACGCTCAAAAAACTCGGCGTTGAACCCTTTGGGGAAAAGGGAGAAACCTTTGACCCGAACATCCACAACGGTGTTATGCACACCGAGGACGAAACCCTTGGCGAAAATGTTATTGCTCAGGTCTTTTCAAAGGGCTACCGCCTCGGCGACAGAATTCTCAGACCTGCAATGGTTCAGGTTGCAAACT
Organism: Clostridiaceae bacterium; assembly: GCA_016292705.1. Classification (GTDB taxonomy): domain Bacteria; phylum Bacillota; class Clostridia; order Oscillospirales; family Acutalibacteraceae; genus UBA6857. Next base: position 1,246 of record JAEDHZ010000182.1, on the reverse strand, counting down.
GATTTTCAGGACAGAAAAGCCCAAAACAATCGGGTTCTTCATATAAATTACCATCATAAATTACATCAAATTGGAGGAATAAATTATGGCAAAGATTATAGGTATTGACCTTGGAACAACAAACTCATGCGTAGCGGTTATCGAAGGCGGCGAGCCCGTTGTTATCGCTAACGCCGAAGGCGCAAGAACAACACCGTCCGTTGTTGCGTTTTCAAAAACAGGTGAAAGACTTGTCGGCCAGGTTGCAAAAAGACAGGCTATCACCAATCCCGAAAGAACAATCGCTTCAATCAAGCGTCAGATGGGTTCAAACTATCATGTTACCATTGACGACAAAAACTACACTCCGCAGGAAATTTCCGCAATGATTCTTCAGAAGCTGAAAGCGGATGCCGAAGCATACCTCGGCGACAGAGTTACCGAAGCTGTTATCACTGTTCCGGCATACTTCACCGACGCTCAGCGCCAGGCAACCAAGGACGCAGGCAAAATTGCCGGTCTTGATGTCAAGAGAATTATCAACGAACCGACCGCAGCAGCTCTTGCATACGGTATTGACAAGGAAGACGACCAGAAAGTTATGGTCTATGACCTCGGCGGCGGAACATTTGATGTTTCCATCATTGAGATGGGTGACGGCGTTCAGGAGGTTCTTGCAACCGCAGGTAACAACCACCTCGGCGGCGACGACTTTGACCAGAGAATCATGGACTGGCTTGTTAACAACTTCAAAGCCGAACAGGGCGTGGACCTTCGCTCGGACAAAATGGCAATGCAGAGAATCAAGGAAGCCGCAGAAAAAGCAAAGATTGAGCTTTCCGGCGTTACCACCTCGGCAATCAGCCTTCCGTTCATCACCGCAGACGCAACAGGCCCGAAGCACCTTGAAGCAACGCTCACAAGAGCAAAGTTCAATGAACTCACCGCAGACCTTGTTGAAGCAACAATGGGACCGGTTCGCCAGGCAATGAGCGATTCAGGTCTCAACACCTCAGACATTGACAAGGTTCTCATGGTCGGCGGTTCCTCAAGAATCCCGGCAGTCAACGATGCAATCAAGAAATTTATCGGCAAAGAGCCGTTCAAGGGTATCAACCCGGATGAATGTGTTGCAATCGGCGCATGCCTTCAGGGCGGCGTTCTCGGCGGCGATGTCAAGGGTCTCCTTCTCCTTGATGTTACCCCGCTTTCACTCGGTATTGAGACTATGGGCGGAATCAACACAAAGGTTATTGAAAGAAACACC
>JAEDHZ010000181.1 GCA_016292705.1 Clostridiaceae bacterium | reverse complement strand
GCCGAAAATATGTTAAATCAGTTGTGCAAAATGTTCGGTTCTCCTTTTTTCAAGAGCAATCTTTACCAAAAAGAGGTTAAATATGTTGGTTATTTATGATATTGATTTAATGCCCCCATCGGTTTATAATTGTTGTGGATTCGGTGATAACTAACGCATACTTTCGGAGAATGCTTTTAAAAAGAGAAATACGAAAACCGAGACAGACTTTTTTTAAAAGCCTGTCTCCTTTGCTTTTGTTGCGCTGTGTCTTGCAAACAAACGGTGGCAAAGCTTTGCCTAAAAACCTATAAGGAGAAATATATTTATGAAAAAGACAAAAAAGATAATTGCCCTCTTCCTTTCGCTTCTTCTTTTGTTCTCTGCGTTTTCCGTCTCGGTTTTTGCTCAGGAAAAAAAGACGATTTCTCTGCTCAATTATAATGTTGCAGGTCTTCCGGACTTCAAAGCCTTCATTGGGAAAGGAGAAAAGGATGTCAGAGCAAACCAGATGAACATCGGAAAAATCATCAACAGCCGAAGCTACGATGTTGTTGCCGTTCAGGAGGATTTCGGCTATCATTCAACGCTCGTTAAGGAGCTTTCTTCTTTCGGAAAAACAACAAATCATACCGGCGGAATCCCCGGCGGCGACGGAATGAATTTATATTCAAATTACCCCGTTTATAACGAAACAAGAGTTACCTGGAACAAGCTGTACGGCATTATTGATGACGGAGCAGACGAGATGACCCCCAAGGGCATTCTTTACTGCGTCATTGACCTCGGCGACGGCGTTCTTGTTGATTTTTATGACATTCATGCCGACGCATACGGCGATGCCGGTTCAAAAGCTGCAAGGCGAGACAACTTCAGACAGCTTGCCGAGATGATCAATTCAAAAGGAACAGACCGCCCCGTTATCGTTACCGGAGATTTCAATGTATACTTCAACATGAAAGACGATGACGGACTCAAGGAATATATGCTTGACGCCTGCTCGCTCAAGGAAGCATGGGTTGAGCTTCATAACAACGGAAACTACACAGATTTTTCATCCTACTTTGCAACCGGAGTTCCGGCCTGGGGCAACTGGGATTCCGCCGAAAAGTTTTTCTACCGTGACGGCGGCGGAGTGAGCCTTGTTCCCGTTGAAAGCGAGTATGAATGGTTCTATGCTCCGGACGGCACATCCCTTTCTGACCACGCATCACTCAACGCTGTTTTTGAGGTAATCAAAACCGATGATTTCAAAGAAAGCGGAATTTCACTCTCGGTTACTTCAAGAAACAAGTTTGACGATTTCATCAAAAAAGTATTCCTCATCTTCACCGACCTTTTCAAGGCTCTTTCTCACCTTGGTGATCTGAAGAATGTAATCTAATTTTCTCTTGTTAATAATAATCGCCCGCTCACCGTTTCGGTGTTACGGGCGATTCTTCATTTATGATATTTTGAACCGTTTTCAATCTGGAATGCCCGGTAAATCTGCTCAAGCAGCATCACCCGGAAAAGCTGGTGCGGAAAGGTCATCCGGCTCACGGAAAGGCGCAGATTGCTCCTCTCCTTGACAAGCGGCGAAAGACCGAATGAACCTCCGATGATGAAAACAATTTTTCCGAACCCCCGGGAAGCAAGGGAAAACATTTTTTTTGAAAGCTCTTCGGAGGAAAGTTCCTTTCCCTCGATACACATCGAAAAAACTGCGGCGTGCTCAGGAATTTTCTCAAGTATCTTTTTGCCCTCGGACAAAAGCACCGAATCAATTTCCTTTTGGGACGGATTATCGGAGAGCTTTTCAGCCGGAAGTTCAACAATTGAAAGTCTGCAAATTGAGGAAAGACGCTTCTGATATTCTGCCGAAGCATTCCGCAGGTATTCTTCTTTAAGTTTTCCGATGCAGATGACAGTAATATCAAGCATTTCTCAAAACCTCACAATGTCCTCAGAGTTTTCTACGGGGTTGACTTTTAGAATATAATCGCTGTCAATTTTTGCTCCGATTTCGGAAATGGCACAAAGACTTGTCTGATAGGCAAGAGCGGGGATATTATTTTCTGCGCTCAGGTGGCCGAGAAAAAGGCGTGTTGTTCCCCGTTCAACAAGGTCTCTTGCAACCGAGGCGCAGCTTTCGTTTGAAAGATGCCCAATGCTTGAAAGAATGCGACGCTTGAGATAATACGGGTACGGACCGTTACGAAGCATACCGACATCGTGATTCGACTCGAGCATAACAAGATCACAGCCTATAATACCGCACAAGACCTCGTTTGTTACTGAACCTATATCCGTTGCAACGGCAGCCGTTCTTCCGTCCGGAAAGGTGATTCTGAACCCGCAGCTTTCTTTGCTGTCATGCGGAGTTTTGAACGAACGGACAAAGAGGTCTCCGACTTCATTGCCGTTTTCGGAAAGTTCAAAAACAGGGAACTTTCCGTTGAGCACCTCAGCCTCCTCCATTCCACGAAGTGTTCCCGGCGTTGCAAAAACCGGGATGTGGAAGTTTGATGCAAGAACACGGATTCCCTTGATATGGTCGCTGTGCTCATGAGTAACAAAGATTGCACAAAGCGAAGAAGGCTCAATCTCCCTTTCAAGCAAAGCCTCCTTTATTCTTTTTGCACTCACTCCCGCATCAATGAGGATTCCCGTTTTTGACGAGCCTATGTAGGTTGCATTCCCCGAAGAGGAAGAAAAAAGCGAACAGAATCTTGCCAAATATATCAGTCCTTTTTAAAATTAACGGAAAAACCGCCGCCCTTTTCGTTCAGAGCCGGCGGTTAATTATTCAGTTGTTCTTTTCCTTTTCAGCCTGCGGCATTAGCCTTGTTTTCATCGTCACGAAAAGTTTTTCTTTCGATATCCGCACCGAGAGAACGGAACTTTTCAACATAGTCCTCGTAACCACGGTCAATATAGATGATATCCTCCACCTCGGTGACACCGTGAGCGGCAAGACCGGCAATGACCATTGCTGCGCCTGCGCGCAGGTCGTCTGCCTTGACGGGAGCACCGGAAAGCTGACTGACGCCCTGGAAAACGGCAATTGTTCCGTTGACCTGAACATTTGCACCCATTCTCACAAGCTGATCAACATATTTGAAGCGGTTATCCCAGACGCCCTCGGAAACAACACTCGTTCCGTTTGCAACGGAGAGGATGACGCTCATCTGCGGCTGCATATCGGTCGGGAAACCGGGATGCGGCATCGTCTTGATGTTGCACTTTTTGAATCTGCCGTCCGATTCAACCCGGATTGAATCGTCATACTCGGTAACCTTTGCACCGCATTCAATGAGCTTTGCGGAAATTGATTCAAGGTGCTTGGGAATAACATTTTTGATGAGAACATTTCCGCCCGTTGCCGCAGCTGCAACCATATATGTGCCCGCCTCAATCTGATCGGGAATGATTGAGTATGAGCAGCCGTGGAGGGTGGAAACGCCGTGGATTTTGATGACATCGGTTCCTGCACCGCGGACATCCGCACCCATTGCATTGAGGAAGTTTGCAAGGTCAACAATGTGCGGTTCCTTGGCGGCGTTCTCAATTATCGTGAGTCCCCTTGCCTTGACAGCGGCAAGCATGACATTGATTGTTGCACCGACGGAAACCTTGTCCATATAGACAAGGCTGCCGGTGAGCCGGTCGGCATAGGCATTGATCATTGCGTTTTCAACAACAGTTGCCGTTGCTCCAAGCAACTCAAAGCCCTTGATGTGCAAATCAATCGGGCGGACGCCGAAGTTGCAACCGCCGGGCAAAGCAACCTTTGCTCTGCCGTATCTGCCGAGGAGCGCACCGATAAGATAATATGAAGCACGAAGCTTCTTTGTCATTTCATGGGGAACGATGTAGGAATTGACATGGCGTGTATCAATTTCAATGGTGTGCTTGTTTATATACTTGACAGAAGCACCCATATTGCTGAGAATTTTGACCATGCAGCTTACATCGCTGATGTTGGGAATA
>JAEDHZ010000180.1 GCA_016292705.1 Clostridiaceae bacterium | reverse complement strand
TACATCACATGGCTTGAAAACGGATGCAGGGAAACACCGGAGGAGCTGGTGCAGATTCTCCGGCAAATCGGAAAAGTCAGCGGAACGGTTCCGAATTTCTGATTCCGGAATCTGACTCTTTTCAGACTTCCAAAGCGTCTGATTAAAATTGAAAAAGCCCGGGATTCATTCTTGAAATGAGTCTCGGGTTCTTTTGTCTGAATCGGTACCGAAGAAACAAGATATGTCCCTTTCCGCTTATGACTGTTGCAAAATTTTTTGATTCACAAATTCTGAAATGTATTTTTGAGAAAGCTTGATATGGCTTGGCTTTATGAAAATATGTCCTGCTCCCGGAATCACCTTGAATCCGGCATCGGCGCCGTTTTCCTGATATACTTGATACGCTTCTTTTGAATATGAAATATCAACGAGCGTATCGGCATCTCCGTGAATCAGCAGAACCTTTCCCGTGTAGCCGGATAGGGACTGATAAACATTCATTTGGATCACATCGGTCACATACTGCTTGCCGAGCTTCATCGGACCGCAGTTCAATCGGTCGGGAATGTTGTCCGGGTCAAATTCTGCTTTTATCATACTGCCCTTTCGGGCATCGTCGGGAATCGACAAAGCCGGATATTGAAGTATCAGTCCGCTGATTTCGTCTTGCATCTCGGCGGCGGTCAGCGCACAGACAAGACCGCCCTGACTGCACCCCATAAGAAGAATTTCGCCTTTCTTTGTATAGTCCTGCTTTTTGGCAAAATCAAGAACCGCCTTTAAATCCTCTTTTTCGGTCAGCACGGACATTTCGACGCTTTTTCCTTCGCTTTGGCTGAAAAAGCCGCCGCCGTTGAAGTCAAAACAAAAGGCGGCATATCCGTTTTGCGCCAAAGTATAGGCGTACGGAAACGAAAACAAACGGTTTGCCATAAACTCATGACACACAACGGCAATCGGAAAGCTGTCGTCATCGGTTCCGGCAGGCAGAAACACGGTGCCCCGGATTTCAAGGCCGTCACGCATACAGGAAAACTCCCGCTTTTCAATGCCATTGATATTGGAAAAATCATGTCGTTCAAAACCGAAAAGGGACAGCAAAAGAATGATAAGAAGAAGCATGATAATGCCAAATGTAACTCCGACAGCTTTTGCAGTTTTTTTAATCATCGTTTTTCCTTTCATAAATAACCCTCTTTAAAATGTCTGCAATTCCTCTTTCGTGTATTCATTCATAAAGCTTTGTTCCTGCTCGTAATTGATGTTGTATATGAACTTCATCGCAAGGAACATAATAGCAAGACCGACAATCATGAATAAAAGATACAGATTCTTGATGTTTGCGGCAACCTGCGGCGTCTGAACCGTCGCCGTTTCCATATAACCGATTGCCCCCAAAGCGAGCGCCACAACGGCGGAACCGATTCCCTGCGAGAGCTTGCGGAAGAATGAATAAATTGCATAGAGTGAGCCTTCCTCCCGCATTCCGCTTTTCCGATAGCTTAACTCAATGCAGTCGGCAACAATAGCCCAGACGATAATCTGGAACACGCTGTGTCCGATGTTGACAAACAGCAAGCCGATAATATAGAGTGCGATGCCGGAGTTGTTTTGCGCAATCGGCAGAAACAGCATGATGACTCCGGCAAGGAAGCCGATGGCGGAGGAGATACAGATAAAGCTCTTTTTTCCGATCTTCGATACGATTTTACCCGCCAAGGGCATTAAGACAACATACGAACCGTAGGACGCAATCATGGCAAGAGAGGACTTCCCGGCGTCCCCGAAATAAAACTGAAAAACAAGGTTGTTGATGGTCGATGAAGCCGTAAAGAAGATGACGCAAGCTACCGTGACGATGGTGATGGCAATCATAGCACGGTTGGTAAAGAATGATTTGACGGCGGCAAAATAATTGTTTTTTTGCTGCACCTCTGTTCTCTGCACCCGTTCAACGACCATTCGTTTCATGACGATAAAAATGAAAAACGAAACAACAGAAAGAATAACAGATACAAAAAATACGGTATTGGCATGAAGCTGATTATCCTTATACACGATTTTCGGAAGAAGCATGACAAGAATCATGGCCGTTCCGGCACCGATGGAACGGAAGGTGGACAGCGTTGTTCTTTGTTTCGGGTCTGATGTGATAACCGAATGAAGCGATCCGTAAGGAACATTGACCATTGTATAGGCAACAGACCACAGGCAATAGGAAACAAGGCACCATAGAATTTTTCCGAGTTCCGACAGATCATGAACCGGGACAAAAATCAGAACAGTAAAGGCGACAAGTCCTACGGAGCCGATGGTAATCCAGGGCTTGAACTTGCTTTTTTTACTGATTTGCTTATTGTCAACAAGACCGCCGATCATCACATCGTTTATTGCGTCCCAGATTTTGGAAACAATAATAATCCATGCCCAGCTTTTGGTGCTCAGTCCGATACATTGGGTATAAAACAGAAACATATAGGACGAAACGAACTGAAACGACATATTGCAGCCGAGGTCGCCCAAGGCGTATCCGATTTTGTCTCTCATGCCGAACGGCTTTAATGTTGTGTTTTCCATCGTATTTTCCTGCCTTTTCTTTTTTTGTTGACTTTTTCATCCCTATCGGGTATGATATAAAAAGACATGAGTCGCAAAAAGCGACTAAAGTTGCATAATACATTATATGTCTGTCAAGCGGAAAACACAAGATTGTGAAGCGCAAAAGCAACTTTCCGGCTAAAATGATGCACAAAAAGGAGCAATCTTTTATGGGAGCCAGTCCGAAAACAACAGAATTTTTGAAAGAGTGCATGGCGGATTCGCTTTTGCAGCTGATGAAAGAAAAGAGTTTTTCCAAAATCACGGTCAACGAAATTGCCGAAACGGCAGGCGTCAATCGCTCCACATGGTTTCGGAACTTCAAAACGAAAAATGACGCCATCACATTCAAGCTGATGCAGCTTTGGAAACGGTGGAAAGAGGAGCACCGGATTGACGAAGCAATCCGATATACGCCGGAAAATGCAGGTGAGTTCTTTTTGTTCGCTTATTCCGTCAAGGACATTCTTTCGGCTGTGTACCGTGACGGCTTGCAGTCGTGCGCTTATGACGCCTACTGTCGGGTTGTCTTCCCGTCTTACAGTACAAATCCCATTGCCTGCTACGGCACACGCTTTTTCGCAAGCGGTCTTTTCGGCTTGCTTGATGAGTGGATCAGTCGTGATTTCAAAGAAACGCCGGAAGAAATGGTTCAGATTTTCTTTCATGTAATGGACATAAAAAACAGCCGTGCCGAAATTGTCGGTTGAGCACCGATACAAGAATGGGTTTGGAATACTTTTTTCGGGACGAATCAGAGAATTGCAAAAACCGACGGGCAAAAATTCCGTCGGTTTTTATAATGTGTTGCTCGTATGAATAACTATTACTCTCAGGGCAGATCAATATTGGTCATTCTTTCAGTCTCAACCACAGATCAACTTCTTGCAAACGATTTCTTTTGCTTGATTCTGTATGTTGTTCATTCTCTGCACCCACAGCATCTGATTTTCCTCTTTCAACTGCTCAGTCACCCCCTCATGCTCTTTCATCTGCTCAACAAGCAAGTCAAACATCTCTCGTGCCTGAGTATCAATATCTGCAAGGTACTGCCACAACTTTCCCTGAGCGAGAAGTGTGGCAAAAACAATGGGCTTGTGCTTCCGAAGATAGTCTTTATGTAACATTCCCCATTTACCGAGCGGAATGTTTGCTTCTTCGGGCGGCAAGGTGAGATTTGGAATACGATAGACGCCGACTTGTCGGTAAGTGAGTTCATTTTTGTTCTGCATAGTATCTGTCCTTTCTTTTGCTCTGTTTCAGCTGTCGGATATGGATGCAGAATACTATGTCTGAAGCCGGATTTACTTGCAATATTAGTAAATCCCTTATGAACACCCGCACCATATTGGAACGCAAGTATTGATACGATACT
>JAEDHZ010000179.1 GCA_016292705.1 Clostridiaceae bacterium | reverse complement strand
TTGCAAGATAGGAGATAAGACCGATGTTGGGACCTTCCGGCGTTTCAATCGGACACATTCTTCCGTAGTGGGAGTAGTGAACATCGCGGACTTCAAATCCGGCGCGGTCTCTTGAAAGACCGCCGGGACCGAGGGCGGAAAGACGGCGCTTGTGGGTAAGCTCGGCAAGGGGGTTGTTCTGATCCATGAACTGGGAAAGCGGCGAAGAACCGAAAAACTCCCTGACCGCCGCAATAACGGGACGGGTGTTGATAAGAGCCTGCGGAGTAACCTTTTCCGGCTCCTGAGCCTGGAGGGTCATTCTTTCCTTAACAACCCTTTCCATCCTTGAAAAGCCGACTCTGAACTGATTCTGCAAAAGCTCGCCGACTGAACGGATACGCCTGTTTCCGAGGTGGTCGATATCATCTGCATTGCCTACGCCGTTTGCAAGGCAATTGAGATAGTTGATTGAAGCAAAGATATCGTCAATAATGATGTGTTTGGGGATGAGTTCGTCCGCCTTGCTTTCAAGGAGAGCAAGAACTTCGCTCTTTTCCATACCGTCAAGAGTGGGGAGTATTTCCATAAGAACGGTATAGCGGACATCTTCGTTGATACCGATTTCAAAAAGCTCTTCCTTTGAAAATTCCGGAAGATAGGGCTTGATGTCAACCATCTGGTTTGAGATGACCTTGACGGGTTCATCATGGCCTTCAACAAGGACATAAGCAATTTTTGCGCCGGACTGAACAACTTCCTTTGCGCGTTCCTTGGTCATAAGCTCGCCCTCATCGGCAATGATTTCGCCGGTGAGTTCGTTGACAATCGGAGCGGCAAGCTTCAGACCGCGGATACGGTCAAAAAGGGAAAGCTTCTTGTTGTATTTATAGCGGCCGACTCTTGAAAGGTCGTAGCGGTGTTCGTCAAAGAAAAGACCTTCAAGGTGGCTTTGTGCGCTTGAGAGTGTCGGCGGTTCGCCGGGACGAAGCTTTTTGTAAACTTCGATGAGGGCTTCCTCGGTGTTTCTTGTGGAATCCTTTTCAAAGGAAGCTTCAATTCTTTCGTCGTTGCCGAAGAACTCACGGATATCGTTGTTGCTGTTGAGTCCGAGGGCACGGATAAACGTGGTGATGGGGATTTTTCGGTTTTTATCAATGCGGACAAAGAAGAGGTCGTTCTGGTCGGTTTCATATTCAAGCCAGGCGCCTCTGTTGGGTATGATGGTTGTTGTGAAAAGCTTTTTACCCGTAATGTTGTGTGTCATTCCGTAATAAACGCCGGGGGAACGAACAAGCTGTGAAACAATGACGCGCTCTGCACCGTTAATGATGAAAGTTCCGCTGTCCGTCATAAGCGGGAAGTCGCCCATATAGACTTCGCTTTCCTTCACCTCTCCGGTTTCCTTATTATAGAGTCTTGCAGTGACTCGCATGGGTGCGGAGTATGTTGCGTCTCGCTCCTTGCATTCCGAAACGGAATACTTAGCCTTTTTCTCCATTCTGTAGTCAACGAAGCTGAGACTGAGGTTTCCGCTGAAATCGGTGATGTCCTCAACATCTCTGAGAACCTCCTTGAGACCGGTTTCAAGGAACCATTTGTAAGAGTCCTTCTGAACCTGAATAAGGTTCGGCATCTTCATGACTTCCTGGATTTTTCCAAAACTCTTTCGAGTATTGGTTCCGAGTTTTACATCGGTAACATTGACCATTCACTTATCACTCCACGTTTTTTATTTGCCTTCCGCGGCATGCGCTGCGCCCTCGGCACAGAATTATTGAAAAACCTATTGACTTTTTTCGGCAATAATGCTATTATGCTATCGGAAGAAAAAGCATTATTGCGCACTTTCGCATAATATGTTCTGACATGATACCACAAACCGCTTGTAAAAGTCAAGCGGTTTTTTTAAATTTTTAAGATATTTTTTTAATTTTTACCTGAAATTCCGCTCTTTTTTGATTTTATTTCTATATTTGATTTTTGAAGCGTGATAATGACTGCCTCATAGGCAATAAAAGAATTTTTCCCGGGAACAAAAAATCCTGAGATCTTTAATTCGGACAGGCTGAAAAGCTATAAAAACACGAGGGACAGTGGATTGTTTTTGGGTTGGAACCCGAAGTTAAGCGGAAGATTATGTTTCATTTTCAGATATATCTTGCACCGAAAAGAAATGCTTCCTGAAAAGCTCAACGAATATTACAAAACAATGAATCGTTCACAAAATATTAACAAACTTCATAATAAAACATGATAAAGTATAAAAAAAGATAATTGGAGGCGTGTATCTAAATGAAGAAATTTCTTTGCGTTCTGCTTTCACTCATTCTGATTTTTGCAATGACCGTTCCGGCTTTTGCGGGTGTCAATATGTTTGAAACAAAAAGCCAGATTCCCGTTGTTGTCATTTCCGGCGACGGAAATACTATTTATGACAAGGACGAAAAACCGCTTTCAAAGCTTTCGGGCTTTTTCGGCAACAACGGCGGCGTTGAAGGTGAGACCGACGAGGTTGTCAAGAAGCTTCTCGGCTCTGTTTTTCACATGTACAGAGACTATCTTCTGGACGGTATCTTTCAGGATAACTGGGAACCGTTTTATGAAGCAATTCAGGAGGAGGTCTCAAAGGCTTTCGGCGACATTCTTCTTGACGAAAACGGAGAAGCAACAAACGGAACTCATATCAGCCAGTGGCACAGGGATCAGGTTGAATATTCAATGAACAATGACCGCAAGGGCGACAAGGGATTCTATGACCGCGGCGATTACTTCTTCTGGTATGACTGGCGTCTTGACCCGATGGAGATTGCAAAGGACTTCAATGAGTTTATCAAAGCCATCAAAAGGGTTACAGGAAGCGAAAAGGTTTCAATAATCTGCCGCTGCCTCGGAACAAATGTTGTCTGCGCATATCTCCAGCAGTTCGGAAGCGATGACATTTACGGAGTCGGTTTTGACGGATCGGTCTGCATGGGCGCAGAGCCTATCAGCGAAGCACTCAGCGGAAAGTTCAAGGTTGATGTTGTTGCAATTGAAAGAATCCTTCAGGACGGAAATGCCTTTGGAACATTTGATATTGATCCGTTTGTCATTTCCTGCGTTGATCTTGCTCAGAAGAGCGGAATTATTGACGCTTATGTCGGCTATAAGAAAGCAACACTTTATGCAAAGCTTGTTGAGGGTGTAACAAGCGCTCTTGCCCTTTCAAGCATTTCATATCCCTGCTATTGGGCTTGCGTAAAGCCTTCCGATTTTGACACGGCTGTCAAGTATGTCTTCGGCAAAGAGGGCAGTGAAAAATATGTCAAATATGCAGGACTCATTGAAAAGATAACAAACTATAATGAAAAGGTTAAAAAGAACATTCCGGAGCTTGTGAAGGGACTTCCCGAAAAGGGAGTAAAGGTCGGCGTAATTTCAAAATACGGTACACAGATGATTCCGACCTGCCAGTCAGCAAATCAGGTTGCAGATACCTTTGTTTCGGTAACAAGCTCCTCCTTCGGCGCAACAACCGGAACAATATATAAGCCCCTTTCCGATGAATACATTGCAGCACAGCAGGCAAAAGGTCTCGGAAAGTATATCTCACCGGACAAGAACATTGACGCTTCAACCTGTCTTCTTCCGGATTACACCTGGTTTATTAAGGGTGTCAGACATTCCGAGTGGACTTATGCAGAGGATATGCTTCTCATGACGGTTGTCACAAGCGACAGACAGCTTACAATTGACGACTTTGCCGAAAGTCAGTTTATGGTCAAGCACCCGACCGATTGGTGGGCAATGACCGCCATGAACGAGGAAAACTGCAACACCGAAAACTGGGAGGTTGACGAAAAGCTTGATCATCCAACAACCCTTCCCGGAAAGCTGATTGCGTTTCTGACCTCATTTTTCAACTGGTTCAGAGATCTTGTCAGAATACTCAGGGAAAAGGTCAATTCGGGCGAACAAAAGTAAAAGACTATTT
>JAEDHZ010000178.1 GCA_016292705.1 Clostridiaceae bacterium | reverse complement strand
AAAAAATTGCAAGCTTCACCATTGACCACACAATTCTTCCGAAAGGAATGTACACCTCACGAATTGACGGCGATTGTGTGACCTATGACATCCGTATGCGCCGCCCAAATGTTGAGCCTGTTATGGAAAACGGCGCAATCCACACCCTTGAGCACCTTTTTGCAACCTTTGTCAGAAACAGCGAATTTTCCGACAATGTCATTTACTTCGGCCCCATGGGCTGCCGCACCGGCTTTTACTTCATTGTGCGCAACAAAATCACTCCGTTGCAGGCGATAAAGCTCACAAGGGATGCCCTCTCCTTCTGCGCAGAGTTTTCCGGCGATGTTCCCGGTGTCAGCGCAAAAGAATGCGGAAACTGGCGTGACCACAACCTTGACAAAGCCAAAAAGGAAGCGTCCGCAATGCTCACCGTTCTCGAAAACTGGGAAGAAAAGGATCTCGTCTATCCCGAAAAATAAGAGCAGACATCATTTTTACGGAAAATATTGACAAACAGCCTGCGTAATTATATAATGTAGTTACCAAATTATAGGAGGTATAAAAATGAAGAAAGTTATCGCACTTGTTCTTGCAATCATCATGACACTCTCAATCGGAGTTGTTGCTTTTGCTGCTGACGAAGCTCCGGCTGAACCCGCAACCAAAGTTGAGGAAACTACTGAAGAGCAGTTCAACCCGATGGATCTTCCCGTATGGCTCATCCCCGTTGCTCTCAAGGTTGGCAAGATTGCCCTCAAAATTGCAAAAGTTTTTGTTAAGATTGCAACCATTTTCGGTATCATTGATTCCGGCGATCTTGTTGAAAAGATTACCAGTTTCATCGAGGGTCTCCAGAAACCGGACACCACTCCTGAAACAGCAACCAAAGTTGTTGCTGCATAAGTAAGGTTTTCGGATCTGAATTATTTTACGCACATCTGAACATTTAAGTTTAAAGCTATAAATTGGCAGGAAGCAAAACATAATTGCTTTTTGTAATTTATAGCTTTTCCTTTTTTCATGGAGAAAGAAAAAACTTAATAAAATGCCGGAAAATTCTTCCTTGTTCAATATCAACAAAAATTTCAAATAACTTTCGCTTAATACCTTGACAATTACCAAAAACTGTAATAAGATTAAAGTTACCTCATAGTGAAGTGAATTTGGAGAGAATAGCTATGGAGAAAATATTGATGCGGCTTGTCCTATGCCGCAAAAGGAGTTAAAAACAATGGACAAACTTCTCTATGCAGTACCGGTTGTCAGTGTTGTTGGCCTGCTGTTCGCTCTCTTCCTTGCTCTCAAGGTTAAAAAGCAACCCGCCGGCAACGAAAGAATGAAAGAAATTGCCGCCTCCATCCACGAAGGCGCAACAGCTTTCCTTTTTTCCGAGTACAAAATCATCGTTATCTTTGTTGCCGCAATCTTTCTTGCCATCGGCCTTTTGCTGAAGAATTGGCTTGAGGCTGTCTGCTTTGTTGTCGGTGCTTTGTTCTCCGTTGCCGCAGGCTATTTCGGAATGAAGGTTGCAACACTTGCAAATGTCCGCACAGCAAACGCCGCAAAGGAAAAAGGCATGGCAAAAGCCCTTTCCGTTGCGTTTTCCGGCGGTTCTGTCATGGGTCTTTGCGTTGCAGGTCTCGGTCTGCTCGGAATTTCCGTCATCTACATACTCACCAAGGACGACAGCATTCTTTTCGGCTTCAGCCTCGGTGCTTCCTCAATTGCGCTCTTTGCCCGTGTCGGCGGCGGAATATATACCAAGGCAGCCGATGTCGGTGCAGACCTTGTCGGTAAAGTTGAAGCCGGTATTCCGGAGGACGACCCGAGAAACCCTGCCGTTATTGCAGACAATGTCGGCGACAATGTCGGTGATGTTGCAGGAATGGGCGCAGACCTCTTTGAAAGCTATGCCGGCGCCGTTATTTCCGCAATAACCCTCGGTCTGCTCTTCTGCAAGAACGCTATGCCGGACAAACTTGCATCCGGCGCTGTTTTCCCGCTCATCATTGCCGCTCTCGGCCTTGTTTCGTCGGTTCTCGGAACATTCTTTGTCCGTGGCGACAAGAACCCGGCAAAGTCGCTCAAAGTCGGCACCTATGTTGCCTCCGGCATTGTTTTTGTCGGCTCGCTTGTTCTCAGCCAGCTTTTCTTCGGCTCGCTGTATTACGGAATCACAATCGTTGCCGGACTCATAGTCGGCGTACTCATCGGATTCTTCACCGAAGTTTATACCTCAGACTCATACCGCTTTGTTAAAAAGATTGCAAAGCAGTCCGAAACCGGCTCCGCAACAAACATCATCTCCGGTATTGCAACCGGCTTCCAGTCCACTGCAGTTTCAATCATCTTCATCTGCATCGGCATCTTTGTTGCCTTCTTCTTCGGAAGCAAGTGCGGCGAAGGCGGAGGCATCTACGGAATTGCTCTTGCCGCAGTCGGTATGCTTTCAACAACAGGAATCACTGTTGCTGTTGACGCCTACGGTCCCATTGCGGACAACGCAGGCGGTATTGCAGAAATGAGCGGCCTTGACGAATCAGTCCGTGACATTACAGACAAGCTTGACTCCGTTGGAAACACCACCGCCGCAATGGGCAAAGGCTTTGCCATCGGCTCAGCCGCCCTCACGGCTCTTGCGTTGTTCTTCTCATACAAAGAAGCTGTCAGCCTTTCCAACATTGATATTCTGAACAGCAATGTTGTTATCGGCCTTTTCATCGGCGGAATGTTGCCGTTCATCTTCTCCGCTTTCACAATGGAATCCGTCAGCAAAGCTGCCTATCAGATGATTGAAGAGGTACGCCGTCAGTTCAGAACGATTCCCGGTATTCTTGAAGGAAAAGGAAAACCTGATTACAAAACCTGCGTTGCAATTTCAACAAAGGCGTCGCTTCGTGAAATGATCGTTCCCGGTCTCCTTGCAATTGCCGCTCCGTTGCTTGTCGGCTGTCTTCTCGGAACAAGCGCACTCGGCGGACTTCTTGCCGGCTCGCTCGTAACAGGTGTTCTTGTTGCAATTTTCATGTCCAATGCCGGCGGCGCATGGGACAATGCAAAGAAATTCATTGAAGGCGGAAAGCACGGCGGAAAAGGCAGCGACGCACACAAGGCTGCCGTTGTCGGTGACACTGTTGGCGACCCGTTCAAGGACACCTCCGGCCCGTCAATCAACATTCTCATTAAGCTCATGACTGTTGTTTCGCTTGTTTTTGCACCGCTCTTTGTTCTCATCAACAACGGCGCAGGACTTCTCGGATAACAGATACATACTTCAACTTCAGAACCGGCCGGGTCTTTTTACTCAGCCGGTTTTTTAATAATAATGCTAAAATAAAAACTAAAAAAAGTTGAAAAAAATAATCAAATCATGTTGACATCCAAGGATAAATAAGGTATAATAGCGGAGCTGTGTTGGAAGTGCTGCTATGGCGCAGTCGGTAGCGCGCATCCTTGGTAAGGATGAGGTCACCAGTTCAAATCTGGTTAGCAGCTCCAATCGTTTAGGGTGCTCAAATTCCTTTATTTATAAGGACTTGGGCACTTTTATTTTTTTGACACTAACATCTTTTTATGCCCTCATAGAATTTATAGCGTAAATTTTGAGAAAAACACGCTTTAAAAAACCGCCGCAAAGCCTTATGTATCAACGGTTTGCGGAGTGAGAAAAAGTGAGAATTTTATTCCATGTATAGCAGTCCGACAGCTGTTTATGTGCTTCATCTGGAAGATCATCAACTTCTTCAATAAGCTTTTCAAGACGAATAAAATCTGCGCCTGCGGTGTGGCTCATTATTAAAATATCAACGGGGAACGGCACACACCGTTCCTCGTCTCTTTATATTCCATAGCCAACAGCCGCACCGAAAGGAGAGATTCCCCTTTCGGTGCGGCTTTCTGCCGTCCGTTTCAGATCTTTCCAACTCACCACCGGCT
The DNA here is from genome assembly GCA_016292705.1 of Clostridiaceae bacterium. Classification (GTDB taxonomy): domain Bacteria; phylum Bacillota; class Clostridia; order Oscillospirales; family Acutalibacteraceae; genus UBA6857. The sequence continues at coordinate 64 of JAEDHZ010000178.1, read as the reverse complement.
TGTATTTGGGGTTCGGCTTTCACTCAACGGCAAAACAACTTTTGATTCCATCGCTCCTCATTTT
>JAEDHZ010000177.1 GCA_016292705.1 Clostridiaceae bacterium | reverse complement strand
TTTTGGTCGCTCCACGGAGAATCGGTTGCAAAAAGGATACGGTCAAAGCCGTGCTTTTCGATTATTTCTCTGCATTTTTCATTGTAGCGATCCAAAACAAAGGATGTATCAAAATAAACGGGCTTGCCCGCAAGTTTTTCAATGACCTCGTCAGGCAAATCACAGCCTCCCATGTGGGCAAGAACAAGCTTGCCGTCAATGATTCCCTGCAGTTCATCGAGTACTTTCAAAACCATGTCGGGTGTACAGTGAACATCATCTGTATAACCTATATCCACACCCGCATGAGTTATTACCGTTAAATCACGCTTTGCGGCTTCGCACAGGATTCTTACATATTTCGGGTCATCAAAATATACGCCCTGGTAGTCCGGGTGAATCTTTAACCCGAACAAACCGTTTTCTTTGATCCGGTCAAGGATTTCTTCTATGTTATCACAGTCGGGGTGAATTGCTCCCGCATAAATAACACCGTCCTTGCCGTTCAATTCAAAAGAAAGGCGGTTAATCGAATCAACCTGCTTTGGAGATGTTGCAACGGGGAGAACAACGCAGCAATCAATTCCCGCTTTTTTCATCGAAGCTTTTAATGCAGAAAGTGTTCCCTCCCTGTATGGCTTGACATTTCCTTTCTCGGAAAGATATGCGACGGTTTGTGCCGCTATCTTATCAGGAAATGTATGAGTGTGAAAATCAATAATCATTTTAAACGCTCCTCATTTTATTGTCGGAGTTATTATATCATAAAATATTATTTTTAAAAGGTGAAAACATGACAATTGTAGATTTGTTAGAGAAAAACAGCAAAGAACTATCGGACGAAATTGCATTGGTTGAAATTAACCCTGAAATACGGGACAACAGAAGACTGACCTGGAGAGATTACGAACTCGTTGAGTCAACAAGCCGTTCTTATTACAGAACGGAGATAAGCTGGGTTGTGTTCAACGAAAAGGCAAACCGTTTTGCAAATGCTCTTATGGGACTTGGAATCGGCAAGGGCGATAAGGTTGCCATTCTTCTTATGAACTGTCTTGAATGGTTGCCGATTTACTTCGGTATCCTCAAGACCGGCGCTATGGCTGTTCCGCTCAACTTCCGTTACGCAGCAGACGAAATCAGGTACTGCGTTGAACTTTCCGAATCGGATATGTTGGTTTTCGGCCCTGAATTCATCGGAAGAGTTGAGAAAATCGCAGATGAAATCAGCAACAACAGACTTTTGATCTATGTCGGAGACGGCTGTCCTTCTTTTGCGGAAAGCTATTATAACCTTACCGCAGATTGCAGCAGTCTTAATCCCGGAGTTCCTCTTACCGAAGACGATTATGCCGCCATTTATTTTTCATCAGGCACAACGGGATTCCCAAAAGCAATTCTTCATAAGCACAGGTCCTTGATTCATTCTTGCAGAGTTGAGCAGAATCATCATTCACAACAGCACGACGATGTGTTCCTTTGCATTCCGCCTCTTTATCACACGGGCGCAAAAATGCATTGGTTCGGTTCGCTTATCAGCGGTTCAAAGGCGGTTCTGCTCAAGGGAACAAAGCCTGAATTCATTTTAGACGCCGCTTCAAAAGAAAAATGCAGTATTGTCTGGTTGTTGGTGCCGTGGGCGCAGGATATTCTCAATGCTCTTGATTCGGGTAAGCTCAGGCTGGAGGACTATGACCTTTCAAATTGGCGCCTAATGCATATCGGTGCACAGCCCGTTCCCCAGAGTCTTATCAAGCACTGGCTTGAATACTTTCCTGATCATCAATACGATACGAACTACGGCTTGTCCGAATCAATCGGACCCGGTGCCGTACACCTCGGCGTTGAGAATGTACATAAGGTCGGCGCAATCGGTATTCCCGGCTACGGGTGGCAAGTCAAGATTGTTGACGAAAACGGCAACGAGGTTTCAGGTCAGGATGTCGGCGAACTTTGCTTAAAGGGCGATGGTGTCATGGAATGTTACTACAACGACCCTGAAGCTACTGCTAACACTCTTAAAGACGGTTGGCTTTATACCGGAGATATGGCTATGAGGGATGAAGACGGTTTCATCTTCCTCGTTGACAGAAAGAAAGATGTTATTATCACGGGCGGCGAAAATCTTTATCCTGTTCAGATTGAAGATTTCATCAGAACCTTCAACAAAGTCAGTGATGTTGCCGTAATCGGTCTTCCGGACAAGCGTCTTGGCGAAATTGCCGCTGCCATTATCAAAATTAAGGACGGAATGGAATCTTCGGAAGAAGAAATCAACGAGTTTTGTCTCGGTTTGCCGAGATATAAGCGTCCGCGCAAGATTATATTTGCAGATGTTCCGCGTAATCCTACAGGAAAAATTGAAAAGCCTCTGCTTCGTAAAATGTACGGCGCAGACCATCTGGTATCAGACCAAAATGAACGCTGAGTTCATTGGAAAAATATATAATTATTTTTTGGGGTGGCTTATACTATGAACACAACAATGATTCTCACTTCTTGCCTGATCGTATGCTTCTTTGCATTGATGATTGGCATCGGCATCAGGTCAAGAAAACACGCAACAGATGTAAACGGCTTCGTTCTTGGCTCGCGCACAGTCGGTCCCTGGCTCAGCGCCTTTGCTTTCGGAACATCATATTTTTCAGCTGTTATCTTTGTCGGTTATGCCGGTCAGTTCGGTTGGAACTTCGGATTGGCTTCAACCTGGATAGGTCTCGGCAACGCTTTCATCGGTTCACTTCTTGCATGGAGCGTTCTCGGAAGACGAACAAGAATTATGACACAGCACATCGGTTCAAAAACAATGCCCGACTTCTTCGGTGCAAGATATGAATCAAAGGGCTTGAAAATTGCCGCCTCCGTAATTACTTTCATTTTCCTGATTCCCTACACTGCATCATTGTTCAACGGTCTTTCAAGACTTTTCTCAATGGCATTTAACGGAATTGACTATTCGGTATGCGTTATCGTTATGTCCGTTCTTACAGGTATTTATGTTCTTATCGGCGGATATATGGCAACTGCAATCAACGACTTCATTCAAGGTCTCATCATGCTCGGCGGTATTGTGGCTGTTATCCTTGCCGTCCTCAAAGCAAACGGCGGTCTTCTTGAAGCTACACATTCACTTGCTATGGTTGAAGGCGCAAAGGGCTGGGACGGCGCAGGTGCTTTCTCATCATTCCTGGGCCCCGACCCGTTGTTCCTCCTTTTTGTCGTTATTCTTACTTCTCTCGGCACATGGGGACTTCCGCAGATGGTCGGTAAATTCTATGCAATCAAGAATGAAGATTCTATCAAAAAAGGTACAATTATTTCAACATTCTTTGCTATTGTTGTTGCCGGCGGATGCTATTTCCTCGGCGGCTTCGGCAGACTTTTCTCAAATGTAATCGAAGTTGACGCCGCAACGGGCAAACCGGTTGAAGGTTTTGACTCAATTATTCCTACAATGCTTTCAACTCTCTCCCCCATTATTATCGCAGTTGTTATTGTTCTTGTTCTTTCGGCGTCAATGTCAACGCTTTCTTCTCTTGTTCTCACAAGCGGTTCAACAGTTACTCTTGACCTTATTGCTCCGCTCAGTAAAAAAGAGATGTCGGAAAAGAAAAAGATGCTTATTATGAGAGCACTCATTGTTGTATTCATCACGATCTCTGCGTCTATTGCAATCTTCCAGGTTAACAGCAAGTCCGAAATGACTAAATATATTGCACAGATGATGGGTGTTTCGTGGGGCGCACTTGCAGGCGCTTTCCTTGCTCCGTTCCTTTACGGTCTTTATTGGAAAAAGACCACAAAGGCTGCGGTTGTTGTTTCATTCATTTACGGCGTCGGACTTGAAATCATCCAGCTTTGTCTTTCGTTCGGCTTATTCTCGTTCAGCAATGAATTCCTTTCGGGTGTATTGTTCAAGACTTCGCTTCATTCAGGCTCGTTTGCAATGGTCGGCGGACTTATTATTGTTCCGATTGTCAGCCTTCTTACACAGAAAACAAAGCCGAAACACGC
>JAEDHZ010000176.1 GCA_016292705.1 Clostridiaceae bacterium | reverse complement strand
AAGATTTATAAAAAGCTATACAAGCAGCTTACTCCCCGTCTTTGCATGGCATCGTTCGGAACATGGCCTGGCTACTGGACAAATGTCACGGACACACAGTATGAGCAGGCAAAAGAAATTATGTTCTATGGTGCTGTTCCGGAAAATGCAGAAAAATACAAGGGACTTATTGAAAAGCTTGACAACTATGATGTTCAGGTTCGTCAACGCATCCCGGAAATTCTGCGTTCTGTAAAGCAGAACGGAACAAATGTCGGTGTTCTCACGAAATACGGCTATCAGCTCCCGTTCTACATTGAAAGCCGTGATATGCTTTCGGACTCCCTGATTTCCCTCAACCGTGCCTCTTTCGGCGCAACATGCTCTTTGGTATACAATACTCTCAGCGATGAATACATTGCACAACAGACTGAAAAGGGTCTCGGAAAGTATATTTCTCCGGACAAACAGGTTGATGCTTCCACCTGCCTTTTCCCCGATTCAACATGGATAATCAAGGGAATGACCCACGAAAACTGGGCAAGTTGCAATGACGATCTTATATACACTATTTGCAACTATGACGGTCAGTTCACGGTTGAAACCTCAGAAAAATTTCCTCAGTTCATGGTCTATGACGAAGAGAACAGCTCACTTCTGAAAATGACCGCCGAAAACAGCGATGTCACAAAGTGGAACGCCGAAGAAATCCGCAAGCGCGGTGTCAAGGAATACTTCAAGGCTCTGAGCGATTGGTATAAAGCCTTTTTCAAACTTATAAAATCATTATTGGCTAAATAAGAGGGTTGAGACAGGTTTTGGTTCACAACCTGAACAAAACCGAAACCATGTCAGCTGTCGGCGACAAAACAAAAACAGTGACTGTCGAATTTTGAACTGAATAAAAAGCAAAATATAAAGCTATAATTAACGGAAAACAAAAACTTGTTGTGTTCCGCAAATTATAGCTTTTGTTTTATTCTGTTTAACCATGCAAAAAGGGCTGCCGTCCGGCAGCCCCTGAGCGTTTTCAAATTACTTATGCAAGCTCTGCAAAGTACTTGATGGTACGAACCATCTGGCTGGTGTAGCTGTTCTCGTTGTCATACCATGAAACAACCTGAACCTCATAGAGACCATTGCCGAGGTCGATAACCATAGTCTGGGTTGCATCGAAGAGTGAGCCGTATCTCATGCCGATAACATCGGAGGAAACGATCTGGTCTTCGTTGTAGCCGAAGGATTCGCTTGCAGCAGCCTTCATGGCAGCGTTGATGCCTTCCTTGGTAACATTTTCGCCCTTAACAACAGCGGTAAGGATTGTGGTTGAACCGGTGGGAACGGGAACTCTCTGAGCGGAACCGATAAGCTTTCCGTTGAGTTCCGGAATAACAAGACCGATTGCCTTTGCAGCGCCTGTTGAGTTGGGAACGATGTTGGCAGCGCCTGCGCGTGCACGTCTGAGGTCGCCCTTTCTGTGCGGACCGTCAAGAATCATCTGGTCACCGGTGTAAGCGTGGATGGTTGACATGATACCGCTCTGGATGGGAGCGTAGTCGTTGAGAACCTTAGCCATGGGAGCAAGGCAGTTGGTTGTGCAGGAAGCTGCGGAAATGATCTGATCTTCAGCGGTAAGAGTATCGTTGTTTACCGAGAAAACAATTGTCTTGAGGTCATTGCCTGCCGGAGCAGAAATAACAACTTTCTTAGCACCTGCATTGATGTGAGCCATGCTCTTTTCCTTTGAGCAATAGAAACCGGTGCACTCAAGAACAACATCAACGCCGATTTCGCCCCAGGGGAGCTTGCTTGCGTCTGCTTCCTTATAGATTGTGAGGGTCTTTCCGTCAACGGTGATGGTGTTTGCTTCATCATCAGCTGAAACGGTGTGAAGATTTTCGCCGAGTCTTCCGCAGTAGCCGCCCTGAGCGGTATCGTACTTGAGAAGGTTTGCAAGCATTGAGGGCTTGGTGAGGTCGTTGATTGCAACAACATCATATCCCTCAGCACCGAACATCTGGCGGAAAGCAAGACGACCGATACGGCCGAAGCCGTTAATAGCAACTTTAACTGACATAATAATTACCTCCGAAAAATCTTAATTCAAACTTTTGCTTGTATATATTACCCCATTTCAGTGCATTTTGCAACCGAAAAGGCAAAAAAACTTTTTCTTTTCCAAATTTTGTCAGCCTGAACAAAATATTGTTTACAGAAGCCAAAAAGGGCATAATACTGACGAAAAAATAACCTGCAAAAGGAGCCGGAAAAATGAAAAATTCAATTTTTCAAAAGGTTGACCGCCTGTTGGAACTTGAAGAAACCTCTGAAAACGAAAAGGAGATCAGGGAGCTTGTTAACGAGGTTTTTGCTCGCTCAGACGAGCTTTTTGAACTGACGGAAACGAAAGCCTGCCCCGGAGAGGGAAAGCGCATCCTTTCCCGATGTCTGCAAAAGCTGCGCAGGCTCAACAACAACCGTGAAAGCTCGCTGAAAAGCTGCGAATACTCCTTGGTTGAGCTTGACAAGCTCCTTGAGGGAGTATGTCTTTGCACGGACATTCTCCTTTCGGAAAGCGACATCAACCTTTTTTTTATTCCGGAAAAGGTTTCCGTTTCCTGCTGTCCCTCTCTTATTGTTGACTCATTTATGAATCTTATTTCAAACGCAGTCAAATTTTCCGGCGGAAAAGACATCACTGCTTCGCTGAAACTTGAAAAAGGGCAGTGCGTCATTTCCGTTTCCGACAGCGTCGGCGATGGGGACGCTCTCTCGCTCATCAGACCGAAAAGCGGTCTTTCCAGCGTCAGTAACACGGCGAGGCTCCACGGCGGACGGTTGCTTTTTGCTTCATCGGGAGATGACCTTTCTGCAAAGCTTGCGCTTTCAACCTCTCTTCCGCAAGGAAAACGCTTCCATGCTCCGCCTTTTTCAAGTTATCTTGAAAACCGGTTTTCGCCCGTGCAGCTCGGACTGTGCGATTGTCTTGAATGATTTTTTAACAGACCGTCATTTGATTTTAAAAAGCTTTCCGAATATTGAAAACAGCCTGACAAAGGAAGTCCAAAGCTGATTGAAGAAAGATGAATACCAGGAAGCTGCACTTCCCTCTGCGTTGATGTTGAAAGATTCAAACTGATTGAAACTGTCTGTCCAGTTTGCCGAACCGACAGGCTTGCCGTTATCGTCGGTCATTTGTTTGAAATCCGGCGAAAGAACAAATCTGTCCGATTTGTTTGAGCTTGTGTATCTGTAGGAATGGTTGCAGTCATAGGCAACAAAGTTGTGGTTGCCCTGCGCGTCATCATACGCCCCGGTGAGAAGAACGGTGTGTCCCGGGGTGATGAATGAACTGCCGGAATAGAAGGTATAAAGAACCAGGTTTCCGTTCTTGACGCTTTCAAACATATCCTCCATTGAAGCGGCATATTCAGCCGTTCCGGGTGTGACCGCCTTGTTTTCGCAAAGCCAGCTTGTTGCGGCGTTTGCCTGATAGTAATTGATATAGCTGATAAGAGCGTCATCGGTCGTCATATCAACAAGGTCTTCAGCATCCTGGAGCGATTTGACATCAATCATTCCGAAATGCTGGAGGGCCGTAACGGCAGAAATTCCGTAGCAGGAGCCACGCCACTCCCAGTTCGGATAAGTGGCAAGAACAATTCCGAGAACAATTCCCGGAACGGGAGAGGGGCCAAAGGTCTTGAAAATGTTCTTTTCAAGGGTGTCAAGATCCTCCTTTGTCATGTAGTAGACGCCCTCTTCTTCACCTCTTGAAAAATAGTAAGCCGAATTAGTGAACCGGAAAACCTCGTTGCTTTCAAGGCAGGTGGGACACCATACTGCGTAGAGGTCATGCGTGCCCTCGTTTATCATCTCTCCGCCGGTGTATTCAACAAGACCGTCCGGTGTTGTTGACCAGCCGACAAAAGCATAACCCTCCCGTGCTTTTCCGGTATAGTATGGCTCATTATCAACCCTGACACCGTTTCCGTTTTTGGATTTGCGGAAATAGGTTTC
>JAEDHZ010000175.1 GCA_016292705.1 Clostridiaceae bacterium | reverse complement strand
AGCTTTATTCGGCGAGTGACCTCAAAAACCCTGCGGTTATTGTTGACACAAACCACGCAAACTCCGGCAAAAAGTATCTTGAACAGACGAGAATTGCAAAAGAGGTTCTCCATTGCTGCCGCCACAGCGAGGACATTTCAAAAATTGTCAAAGGTCTCATGATTGAAAGCTATATTGAAGACGGATGCCAGAAAATCGGCGGCGGTGTATACGGAAAGTCGATAACAGACCCGTGCATTGGCTGGGAAAAAACAAGGCAGCTTGTTCTTGAACTTGCCGATATCTATTGATAAATCAAAAATCGAAAATTAAAGTCGTGCTTTTGTCCTTTTCGGGCAAAGTACGACTTTTTGTATTTTATTCCTGAAAATGTTTCTTAATAATCTGAATTGCGAAAAAATGATACTATGTTTTTCAAAAAACACTTGACAGTTCCAAAAAACGAGCCTAAAATTAAAAGTATACCGAACAAATGTTCGAAAAAAACGCGGGAATTTCGCACAGAAACAAAATATTCGGCGGTTGAGCATTACATTAGTTTTTTGAGAAAGGAAGATATCATTGATGCAGAACAGCTTTACACAAATTGACAATATCACGGCAAGGGAAGCTTTTGCCGTTTGGCAGGCGCAGCAAAGCATTGACATTGACGATTATATTCTCCGCAAGAGGCGCAGTGAGCTGCATGAGCTGGTTAAAAAGGTGATAAAAAACGAGCTTTGCGAAAAGGACAGACTTCTTGTTTCTCTCCATTGGTACAAGGGGAAAAGCAAGGAGGAAATTGCAAAAATAATAGGAGTTGACCGTTCGACGGTATTCAGACGCTTTGATAAGATTAACGATATCATTTATGAAAAGCTGAAATATGCCATTGAGTACCGCTACGGAGATGATTTTTCCTCCAAGGCGATGATGCTCATCAAAAAGGATGTTTCCTCCCTCGGCACTCTGCGGGAGCTTGAAAGCATAGGTAACAGGATTTTGCGTTTGCGCCGGGAACAGTATCTCTCACGAAAAGATGTCAGCGAATGTACCGGAATCGGTGAGGAAAGGCTGGCCCTCATTGAAAAAAGCGGAAAGGAAATAACAATGGTTGAGCTTAAAAAGCTTTCGGCTTTTTTCAAGGTATCAAGCGATTACATCGTTTTCGGAAAGGACAGGATTCTGCGTGACGGAGATACCGGAAAACCGAAAACTGTTGCTGTCTGAAAAGGAGAAATGCGAATGAGAACTTTTGATGAGCTTTATGAAGAATATGCGGGTTGCATCGCCGTTCAGAAAAATGTTATTGAGCATTACCGCAGAGAGCTCAGACGGGAGATTGCGAGGTACAATATGAAGGAAGTGAAACGGCTCAACGGCATACTTTGCGTTCTTTATGCGGAAAAAAGTGAACTTGAAGAGCGTGCCGCAGAAATCGGAGACTATGTGTCACATTCAAAGTCAAGGGAGAAGATTTATTTCGCAAGCAGCTGAAAAAGCAGAAGCTCCACAGAATGTCTCTCACCCTCAGGAAAACCGGAACATATATTATAGTGATTAATCTGTTTGATGAGGGTGGAAAAACATGAATTATATATACATCAAATTTTCAAGCCAGACACAGGGCGAAAAGGCTCGTTCCGTGCTCAAAAAGAACGGCATCGGATCCAGACTGCGGCGCAATCCTAATCCGAACCACAAAGAGGGCTGCAACTTTGCTCTCTTTGTTTTCGGTGACATTTTCCGTGCGTTTGACATTATTTCACAACACGGTATTCAGACAATGGGAATTGAAAGGTTCGGTGACGGAAAATGATATATCTTGACAATGCGGCAACAACATTTCCGAAGCCTGCGCAGGTCATAGCCGCATCAAACGGCGCAATGCGTTTATATTCAGCGAATCCCGGAAGGGGAGGACACAAGCTTTCCGCAAAAGCGGGCGAGGCTGTGTTTGCCTGCCGTGAAAAACTTGCGCAAATGTTTTCATGCTCAGAGGAGCGGACGGTTTTTACGCTCAACTGCACCCATTCGCTCAATCTTGCAATCAAAGGTGTGCTCAAAAGCGGTGACCACGCAATAATTTCTTCGCTTGAGCATAATTCCGTTTTGCGGCCGCTTGAAAACATGAGGGAAAGCGGCATTATCAGCTATGATGTTGCTGCCGTTGAACCGCTTGACGAGGAAAAAACCGTCAAGAACTTTGAAAAACTGATTCGCCCGGAAACAAGGATGATTCTTTGCACCCACGCTTCAAATGTTTTCGGAACTGTTTTACCCGTGAAAAAGCTTTCAGCGCTTTGCAAAAGGCACAAACTTGTTTTTGCTCTTGATTGCGCCCAGAGTGCAGGGATTCTTACCGTTAACATGGAAAAAGACGGAATTGACATTCTCTGCGCACCGGGACACAAGGGTCTTTTTGGCCCGATGGGTACCGGTGTTCTGATGTTTTCAAAGAATGTGAGGATAAAAAGCCTTGTCCAGGGCGGAACAGGCAGCCTGTCGTTGCAAAAATCCCAACCGGATATATATCCTGAATCGCTTGAAAGCGGAACGGTCAATCTTCCGGGAATAGTCGGGCTTTCTGCCGGACTTGATTTCATCAAAGCTCAGGGCGGCGAAAGGGCGATCCATGAAAAAGAAACCTATCTTATGGAAATTCTGAAAGAGGATTTGTCTGTTATCGGTAATATCACTGTTTTTAATAATATGCACTCAAAAATATATTCGCCTGCCTTGTCGCTTGTTGTTGACGGCGAGCACAGCGAGCAGACGGCGCAAAAGCTTGACGAAAAAAACATTGCCGTCCGTGCCGGCTACCATTGCTCATACCTTGCGCACAACTTTTGCAAAACAACTCGAAGCGGCACGGTAAGGGTCAGTCCCTCGGTTTTTAACACGAAAAGAGAGGTTAAATTTTTTGCTTTTTGCCTGAACTTAATTGCAAAGAACGGAAAAATATGATACCATAATAAAGAAAATGTTCGGCTTTATTGAAATCTGTTTTAGGTTGATGTAAGGCTTCCGGGATAGACTGAATATTTACACGGAGAAAGCATTACAGCTATAAAATCTTTGGTTGGTGAAAACATGAGTGAGTTTATTATTGCGGTGAAGGAGAACGCCGTGAAGCTTGTTTCATCGCTTCGGTGGAACGATTTTCTTGATATTTTTGTTGTTGCGCTTGCGCTTTATTATTGCATCCGGCTTTTCAGACAGACGAGAGCGACGCACCTTGTTAAGGGATTTGTTTTCCTTGCTGTCGGATACCTTGCGGTTTCGGCATTGAACATGACTGCAAGCAGCTTCCTTTTCAGCAGACTTTTCAACGATATCGTTGTTGTCATTATCCTCCTTTTTCAACCGGAGTTTCGCCATGCAATCGAAAGCTTCGGCCGTGGAGATTTCCGGAAAGTTTCAATTTTTTCCCGCTCCTCCTCCATTGAACGGGAGAATAGCCGGGCTGCTGTTTCCGCAGTTGTGAAAGCGGTTTCAAACATGAGCGAAGAAAGAGTCGGTGCACTGATTGTTTTTGAGGGCAAGAGTCCGCTTGGCGAAATTGTTGCAACGGGAAGCGAGATTGACGCAAAGATTTCCGTTCCTATTATCGAAAACATATTTTATCCTAAGTCACCGCTTCATGACGGAGCAATGATAATCCGTGACAACAGAGTCTGCGCCGCCGGATGTATTCTTCCGCTCACGCAGAACAAGCTCAGTCGTGAACTCGGAACAAGACACAGGGCTGCAGTCGGTATGAGCGAAAATTCGGACGCACTCGTTGTTGTTGTTTCAGAGGAAACGGGAACCGTGTCTGTTGCCCGTTCGGGCGTTCTCAATCGCAGACTCACCAACGGAGAGCTGCTTGAGCTGCTTTCCGATTTTGCAGTTGGCAGCGATGAGGAAAAGGCTGGCAGGCTGAAAGGCAAACGGAGGAAAAACGATGAAAAAGATTAAGACGGATTTTTTTGAAAAAATCTTTTATAACAACAAGTTTGTGCTTGTTCTTTCGCTTGTTCTTTC
>JAEDHZ010000174.1 GCA_016292705.1 Clostridiaceae bacterium | reverse complement strand
CGATTTCTTTTTGAAATACGAGGGCGCAACAAGCGTTAAGAAAATGCTTGATGATAATGGAATCAGTATTAATTTTGCAACGGTTTCCGCACCTGCTTTAGTTGTAGCATTAAGTTTGGTGTTACCCAAGGGAATATTGCCTGCTACAGCTATTGCTTCTCCATGGGTTATTTATAAGGCTGAACAATTATTGTTGTGGGCAAGAAACGGTCAAAATAACTTTTCACACGCCCACATGGCTCAAACCTACGCCGCATTTGTTGATTCAATGACCGAAGAACAAATCAGGAAAACGAGAAAAAGCTATCTCAACACCGTCAACTGCCCGGTTGACATCGAAGTGTATGAAAAGTCAACGGGTGAGCTTGTCGGAAAAATCACAAACAATGTAATTGATGAAACTGTTGCCGCAAAGGAAAACGCAATAGTAATGGGTGTTGACGGCGATTCAAAGTCATTCTGGCTTCCGTCAAACGAGGATTATGAGGTTAAACTCATAGGTAATGACGAGGGAACAATGGATTACACTGTTGCAAATGTTGACCCCGACCTCGGCGAAACCGAAAGAGTGAACTTCTTTGATGTTGAAATCACAGACGGACTGACAATGAGCGGCGATTTTAAGTCGGAAACGGAACTTGACGATTATTCGCTTGAGTACGAAAACGGTGAAACTCTTGAGCCGTCTGAAAAACTTTCCGGCAACGAAACCACGAGTTTTGTCATCAATGTGTCCGTTGAAGGAAACGGAGCTGCAACGGAAAGCATGACCGCTTTAAGCGGCGATTATGTTGCGCTTAACGCAACTGCTGACGAGAACAGCAAATTTGTCGGCTGGTATGAAAACGGCGAAAAAATTTCGGACGAGAGTGAGCTGTCCTTTGTCGCAAAAGGCGATAGGGAGCTGACGGCAAAGTTTGAAGATGAACAGGAAGAGCCGGAACCACCGGAACAGCCTGACGACCCCTCCGCAACTTGCACCCACATCTGCCACAAGGGCGGCATTTCGGCATTTTTCTATAAAATTGCGCGCTTCTTCTGGAAGTTGTTCAAAACGAACAAATACTGCTCCTGCGGCGCGGCACATTATTAAGCTATAACATATTTACGGCGTGCGGCTTGCTCTGCACGCCTTTTTTGGTCAAAACCCTTGCAATCAATAAAAAAATATATTACAATATATAGGTTATTTTCAGAGAAAGGATGTTAAACATCTATGGGAGACAAAGTTCAACTCTTAATCGCAATGGTGGGATATATGCTGATTGTTATTTTTATCGGCGTATTCTTTGCCAAAAAATCACAAGCTAACTCGGAAAACTATTTCCTCGGCGGCCGTTCGCTCGGCCCGTGGGTTGCCGCAATGAGCGCTGAAGCCTCTGATATGAGCGGCTGGCTGCTCATGGGGCTTCCCGGTGTTGCCTATTGGTGCGGAATTGCTGACGCCGCATGGACGGCTATCGGTCTTGCTGTCGGTACATACATCAACTGGCTGCTTGTTTCAAAGCGCCTTCGTGCATATTCTGCCGTGTCCGGCGACTCGATTACTATTCCGGACTTTCTCAGTAACCGTTTTCATGAAAAGAAAAAGGTCATTCTCGGAATTTCGGCAATGTTCATTCTCATCTTTTTCACCGTTTATGCTGCAAGCTGCTTTGTAACCTGCGGTAAGCTCTTCTCAGGTCTTTTCGGTTTCTCATACCATTCAATGATGATTGCCGGCGCAGCCTTCGTTCTCATTTATACAATTCTCGGTGGTTTCCTTGCGGAAAGTGCATCAGATTTTATGCAGTCAGTTGTCATGATTATCGCACTTGTCGGAGTGTTGATTTGCGGTGTTGTTCATGCCGGCGGTCTTGGAGCTGTCATTGAAAACGCAAAGGCAATTCCGGGTTACATCTCCCTCACATCGATTGCAACACCGGTTGTTGATGGCAACAGTGTTCAGCAGTCTGTCAACGGCATTGCACAGTTTGGTGAGGCAGGAAAGTATGGCTTTCTCACAATCCTTTCAACCCTTTCCTGGGGTCTCGGATACTTCGGAATGCCCCAGGTTCTTCTCAGGTTCATGGCTATCCGCAAGAGGTCAGAGCTTAAAATGTCACGCCGCATTGCAACCGTTTGGGTTGTCATTTCGCTCACTGCCGCCGTACTCATCGGTGTTCTCGGAAGGTTCATTTTGCCGACTGATCCCGGACTTGCAACGCAGAGCGGTGCTGAAAATGTTTTTGCCCACCTTGCACAGCTTTTGTTCCATCCGCTTCTTGCCGGTGTTGTCATGGCAGGCATCCTTGCCGCAACAATCAGTTCCTCTGACTCATACCTTCTGATTGCCGCTTCTGCCGTTTCAAAGAACCTCTTTGAGGGTATTGTTAAAAAAGACGCAACCGACAAACAGGTTATGCGTGTTTCAAGGGCAATGATCCTCCTCATTTCGGTAATCGGCATTGCAATTGCCTGGAATGAGAACAGTGTTATTTTTGAAATTGTTTCGTTTGCTTGGTCGGGATTCGGCGCAACTTTCGGCCCAGTCATTCTTTTCTCTCTTTTCTGGAAGCGCATCAATCGTCCGGGTGCTGTTGCCGGTATGCTTTCCGGCGGTATTATGGTATTCGTCTGGAAGCTTTTGCTCAAGCCTCTCGGCGGTGTTTTCGGAATTTACGAGCTTCTTCCGGCCTTTGTCATTTCGTGCATTGTTATCGTTATTGTTTCGCTTTGCACCGCAAAGCCCTCTGAAGAGATTTCTGCGGAATTTGACAAGGCAAAGAATTATGTTGAATAATTTGTTTTTATGCTTGAGGATTTGATATGAAACAGTGTGTTTTCACTGCAAAACGGATAGCGGTTGTTCGTGCAGCCGTCTTTGTGGCTGCGGTCTCGATGATTGTTTTCGGCGTTCATCGCGGTGAGCCTTTTGCAGTGCTCCAAAAGGCGATTCGAATCTGCCTTGAATGTATCGGTATCGGATGATGAAAAGGAAAGGTTATCTCCAAAAAATACGGCTGGCGATTCAGACTGCCGCCGCCGTTCTTTTCAACGGATATGCTGCAGGCTTCGCAAAGGGCAAGATTTTTACCGGGAAATCAAAACTTTTCTGTGTTCCCGTTCTCAACTGCTATTCATGTCCGGGTGCGCTCGGTTCGTGCCCGATAGGAAGTCTGCAAAGCGTTTTAGCCGGCGGCAAGTTCAGATTCTCGTTCTATGTTCTCGGATTGATTATGCTGTTCGGGATTGTTCTCGGACGGGTTGTATGCGGTTTTCTTTGTCCGTTCGGTTTCTTGCAGGAGCTGATTTTCAAAATACCGATCAAAAAACCCGGAATTAACAAAAAAACTGACCGCTGTTTCAGATATCTGAAGTATATAGTTCTTGTTGTTTTTGTTTTCGCTCTGCCACTTTTCCTGAAAGATAAATACGGCGTTTCTTCACCGTATTTTTGCAAGTGGATATGCCCTGCAGGTACGCTTGAAGGCGGTTTTCCGCTTCTTGCCGCCAACGAAAGCCTTCGTTCGGCTGTCGGCGGATTGTTCACTTGGAAGGTTTTTGTTCTCATTGCTGTTCTCTTGCTTTGTATATTTATTGAGCGACCGTTTTGCAAGTACCTTTGCCCGCTCGGTGCGGTTTACGGTGTTTTCAACCGTTTCAGCTTTTTCCGTATTGATATCAATAAGAGCAAATGTACTTCATGCCGCAAATGTGAACGTACTTGTCCGATGCAGGTTGATGTTTTGAAAGATCCGAACAGTGTTGAGTGTATTCGTTGCGGTAAGTGTGGTTCGGCTTGTCCGGAGAGCGCAATAAAGCTTGAAACATTGTTTTCTTTGAAAAAGGAAAGCAAAGAATTGAAAAAAACTGAATTCAGAGAGAAATGATTATAAAAAAGAGCTGCAAAAAACCTTGTGCAGCTCTTTATTTTTTCATCTCTTTGTGGTAAAATAATAGAACATTTGTTTACTTGGTGGTGAAGTTAGTTTTGGATCAGTTCAAACTTGTTTCAAAGTATCAGCCGACAGGCGACCAGCCGCAGGCTATAGATCGCC
>JAEDHZ010000173.1 GCA_016292705.1 Clostridiaceae bacterium | reverse complement strand
TTTGTTGCTTTAAGGCGAAACAAAAAAACCGCCCCAAAGCCTTAGTTTGCTTTGAGACGGGTGCAAATCTAAATTCAGCACTCGCGGTACCACTCAAATTGCAGATATATTATCCACCACCTCTTCGAAGTCCGACAACTTCTATGCACTGACGTAGCATACACGGGATTCCCTACACACATCCGCTTCAGGTCTCCGGCTCGGAAGTGAGAGGACAAGGATATTCCACGCGCTGATTCGCACCAACCATCAGTTCTCTTAACTGTTCTTCTCCATGACCATTCTTCGTCACAGCCTTTAATGATATTCAATTTTTGAAGATTTTAACACATTAAACCGATGATGTCAAGAGTTTTTAATCTTCTTTTTTCATTTGTTTCTCATGGATGGTATATCTTCTAATAATAAATAATTGTACCAATATCTGATAATCTTTATATTTTAAGGTATCAAAAGATTCGGTCGCGCTTCGTATTACCAAACCGTTCAAGGTCAAACCCTTTTTTCCAACCGATGCAATGTTATTGGTTGCACCTCTGAATTTTTTGTAATGAGCAAAAATCAACTGTGGGACAATGTCAGAACATCTGACGCATTGTTACACAAACCAAAAAACAGCCGTAAGACCTCCTAATAAGGCTTTGCGGCTGTTTCATTTTCCACCATTAAAAACTTGTGTTTATTCAGTAAAATTGTCTATTTTGTTTTCACTTCACCGATAAGATTCTCAAAAGCCCTCGTAATAACTGAACCTGCCTTAGAGGACACCGCATTGATCTCCTCGTTTTCCGTGAACATCGAGCGGTAATCATTGTCAGGAAGAATGTAGCCTATCTGGTCATTGGCAAGACCAAAGCAGATGAGCTTTTCAACCCGGGCTGTTTTTGCAAAAGGCTCATAATCCCAGCTTTCTCCTTTCCAGGTCTTTTCCTTTTCAATCACACCGCCCCAAATAAGTTCAGGTGCAATTTCGCCGGGAACAATGACAACGCCAAGCCGGTTTCCAAGTTCCATATAGCCAAGCTCGGTCACAACATAATAGGAATTACCTTTTCTTGCAAGAACGGTGCTCAGAAGTCCCTCCCTTGCAGCAAGGCTGAGAATCTCATTCGTCGCCTGAACATAAACATTCCTCATTGCAATATTAAGAACCGGCTCAAGCGATTCATCGTTTTTGATTGAAATAATCCTTTCGGCAAGGGTTTTTCCCATCGTTTTCACCTTTTCGCCGGGGATTGAATCATCAAACGAAATTTTTGAGTAGTCGGCAGTGATTGCAAGATCAGCACCAAGAACATAAACAACATCTGCGCCGGTCTGTTCCTTGATTGTTTCTCTGAGGTAGTACGGATAGTCGCTGCAAATCCGTGAGGATGAAATTCCTGATCCGACAGCGTGGATTCCGCCTTCGCAAATCCAGATTTCATTTTCGCTTTCGTCATCGGGAACAAAACGCAGTCTGTGGATTTCCGGGTCAAAAACTTCCGGGTCACGCTTGTCATAGATATACTCCGAGACATCAACGCTGCCGTAATAGAGCGAGCCGGTTTCCATGTCCTCAACTGCCTGCATAACTGTTGATGTGACGGTTGAATAGACATTCTCCATAAATTCCGGCGTCTTTCCGCCGACAAAGTACTTTTTGTCAGCGCCGGAAAGACTGAGGAACGGATTCAATGTGAGTGCCGCAAGCAGCGGTGCTCCCATTCCGAGAATGTCAATGCACGAGTGCTGATGAAGAACAGAAATGTTGATTGCAACAATGCCGTTCTTTTTTGCAAAATCTGCAAGGCGGCTCCTGATTTCGAGAACATCTCCCGAGGCAATGCCGTAACCGTCAATTACCGCATGAACAACCTTCCCGTTCTTTCCGTCAGAAAGCGCATAGGTGCAAACCCTCTGGTCGTCAATAACATCTGTCGGATGTCTGCCCTTGAACGGTTCAAGCGAACCTGCCATGTTGACCTTTTTTCCGTTGAAAAGATAGGTATCTCCATCTTTTTCAAGTCCGCCAAGGAGTGTATCCGAAGCATATCCTGCGCTCCAGACAGCGTCTTCTGTAACCTCTGAGTCAAACTTTGCTTTTCCGGAATAAAAATTCTCAGACGGTCTGAATGAACTCAGTTCCGGCCATTCCCGCTCAAGTCCGGGAATTATCCCGTTGAGACCTGAAACAACAACAGAAACAAGTTTGTCAAGTATCATGTAAAAATAGTTTTTTATCTTGCCGGCCGCACCGCTTTGAGAGTCAGCATTACCGGCATAAGCAGGAGCAACAAGACAGGACGAAAGCAGTAACATAGCGAGAAGCAAAGCCATTGCTTTTTTGATTTTCTTCATCACATTTTCTCCTTTTGGCAAGTTGTGCCAAGCACTGTCCACTGACAGTCACGCTCTTATTTTTCAGCATTCCTGTTCCTGATTTTCTCTCCGAGAGCCTTGAGCCACTTAAAGAGGGAAGTCAGGAAAATCAGGAGTCTGCTCATCTTTGAGGTTGGGCGGTCATGCTCTTTGTTTGCCTCCCAAATGTAATTATTACAGTTTTCCTCTGTCATAGGAGCATAGGTATCGGTTTCATTGTCATATACCATATACTGAGTGCAATCCAGGTCATCTATCGTCAACTGACGACCGGCTGTAGCCACGGTGTAAGTAACGGCACTTTCAATGTCTGTCCAGTTTCCGTGGTCGGCTCCCTTGATGAACCAGGTCTGATCCGGGAACATACAGGTTGAAGCATCAACCTGCTTATCGGGAGAAATATACCTTCCCTTGCCTTCACTTACTCTCTGTGCAATATACTCATCGGAAAGGGTTGTATAAATATCGGATGAAGTTGCACCGAAGGCAGAACATTTTACCGTTGCATACTGATCACCGATACAATTTCGTGATTCAATTACCGGAGTGATTTGAGCACCATACTTTGAAAAGATTCCGAGGTTTGCGTTATCATTTATACTGTTCATGATCTCAGGGATATGCTTTCTGACAAGCAGATCATAATTGTTGATTTTTTCAATCAGACCTGCATAGGTTGTACGCTTTTCGCTGCCCTTGGGACCGAAAACATATTCCATTGCATTATCAAAGTCCTCCTCTTTAATAATGCCCCAGAAAGACGGCCATGTGCAGAATGTTGAAAGCGAGAGTGCACTTGTAAGCCCCTTGACAACGACATAATAAATCGTTTCTTTGGTCACACCAGCAACAACATCAAGTACGCCGGCAGTCTGCAAAAGGTCAATGGTATAATTAACAAATTCATTAACTTCAAAGTTTCCAAAAACATTTCCGTCAGCAATAAAGCGGTTGATAGCGTTGCCGTCAAGCTTGAATTTTCCGCTTATCGGCTCGCTGAGGATTTCCGCACCGTTTGAAACCGTTCCGTCAAAAGAAATTCCGTAAATACTGTCAGTACCGTATTTTGCAACATAGGCGGTTGCAATGACGGTTCCGAGACAACGGGCAACGATTGCAACCTTTGGAGCACCTGTAACTTTTTTCACGCCCTCAATAAATTCATTAAGCTTATCCGCAGTTTCAAGCGGATCAAGTCTCCAGTCATAATAGAACCAATAGTCATAAAGACCGTAATAGCCCTTACCTATCTTTGAGTTGCGCTTCAGATCGTTTTCCATGCTGGTGACCCTTGCCGCGGCAAGGCCGGAACCGTTTGTGGCTTCTCCGTTTTCGTCAAGGAGAAGATCGCCGAAAATTTCCGAAACTTCCTTCTGGAAGTTTTCGTAATAACGGTCATAATTACCGATAAGAAGTCCGTCAATAAGGAACGGAAGAAGAACGTTTGCAACGGATTCATAAATCTCCTTGCTTCCTTCGTCTTCCTCCCCTTTCTCGGAAAGGTCGTCAAAAACATCTGCCCAGCTTGAAAGATAGTTTCCGTCCTTGTCCTGAAGTTTATCTCCGTCGCCTCCGATCAACACAACCGGCACCTGGCTGCCCCACACTCCGGGAGAAGCGGCGGCAAAAGCGGGAACAACCGCTGAAAAGAGGAGAAGTACCGAAAGGATAAGTGACAAA
>JAEDHZ010000172.1 GCA_016292705.1 Clostridiaceae bacterium | reverse complement strand
TTCTCAGTAACATTCTATAATGACGAGGGTGCAACCGTTAAGAAGATTTCCGGAATCAAGTGGAAAGAAGATATCAGTGCTCAGGTTCCGAAAACTGTTACCAAGGCATCTGATGATATGTATGATTACACCTTCTCACACTGGTTCGTTAAGGGTGATGCAACCAAGACTCCGGTTGCGATTGAAGTAATTGTCAAGGCTGATGCCGAATATGTTGCTGAATTCACTAAAACAACAAGAACATATAAGGTAATTTATCGTGTTTCCGGCGAAACTGAGGCACTTCAGATTAACAGAGTTGAAGCTGGTTCACCGCTGCCCCCATTCACAGGCAAAACACCTGTAAACAACACATTCAATGACTATACGCACAAAGTCGCACACGGATGGGACATGGATGAATCAGACTTCCCGAACGGTATAACCGAGGATGTTGTCATCACAGCTGTTTTCGTAGATGAAGACCACGATATTAAGAGCGTTAGCAGAAAGAACGCAACCTGCACCGAGCCGATGACAGAAGTCTTCAAGTGCACAAAGTGTGCATATACCTACGCCGTAAAGACCGGTAAGCCTCTTGGACATCACTATGTTCTTGTTGAATCCGTTGATCCGACAGAGACAACGGCCGGATATGAGCTTTACAAGTGCGACCGTGTCGGTTGCGGAGCTTCCTATAGAAACGAGTTCCCGCCCAAGGCATACATCTTCTTCACTGTTACTGTTCTTGACCAGGGCGGTGCTCCGGTTCAGGGCGCAACCGTAACCATCCTTGACGGAACAAAGTTTGTTGCTTCCGGTTCAACCGACGGACACGGAAAGGTAATCTTCAAAGTTGAAGAAGCCAAGAAGTACAGAGTAATTGTTGAGTATGACAAGCAGCACATTGAAGGCGATCTCACCGTCAACCCGGACGGAACAACCGAGGGCGCTGAACTTGGTGTAAGCGTTACTCACTGCTCATGCACCTGCCACAGAGACGGTGTATGGCCGGCAATCTTCCGCTTCTTCCACAAGCTTATCAAGATGATGGTTGGCGACTTCGTTTGCTGCGGCAATCCGGATCCCAGATACGGTTGATTTCCAACTAAACACCAAAAAGCCACCCGAAAGGGTGGCTTTTGTTATGGCTGAAGTCACTTCAAAAGAGGAGATCACCACATCTTGTATAGCAGTTTTATCGACCCACAAGCAAAATCATAAGTGTCAGAAACACAAAAATATAATTCTGACACATAAAAATAATCAGGAGTAAATCTACACAAAAATGGTGTTAGTGAACTATGCAATATGTAGAAAAGCGCAAACAATTAAAAAAAATATTGAAATAAGGTACTTAAAATGATATACTTACTACAGTTATAGGTGTCTCTATGGGTGTTTTGCACCCATTTTCGGGCAAATTGACCGAAAATGATAGTATCTCTTGACATTTTTTTGGTACTGTTATAGGGGAATCCTATTTTTAAAATACATACATTTTTCATTTAAGGAGGAAAACTTTATGAAACTTGGAAAAAAACTTCTGAGTTGCATCCTCGCGATCCTTATGGTCATGTCGAGCGTTACCGTCAGCTTCACTGTTTTTGCGGCTCCCGGAACCTCTGATGTGCTCGATGTGATCGATCAGTACTACGACGACCTTATGGAGGCCATCAAAAAGGCGGAAAAAGGAGACACCAAGCGTGTTCCGTATATGCCTAAGTCTGCAACCATGACAGTCGCTGTGGATACTTACACAAGTGCGTGGTACGCTTTGACACGCGCCTGGTACGAGTATGCTCTCGGTCAGACAGGTAAGGCATACACTGATTTGTATACTAACCTTGTGAATGATGCAAAGAACCGCGCCGGTGCGGCGGGTGTTCCGCTTGCTGACTATCAGAATATTCTGTCATACTATGACTGCCCGACAGGAAAGGTAACAATTACGGTTAAATCCGGCTATGATGTTCTTGCGTGGGAAACTGCCGAGGCTATGAAGGCCGACATAAACCGCAACTATCATAACGCCACCTTCAATATCTATTGGAGTAACAGTATTTCAAGCGGTGAATTCACTGATTCAGGTACGCCCAGCGGTATCACCGGAGAAGGCAAAAACATTGATATGCTCAGTAACGCAATCATTACTACCCGTGAGAACTTTAAGAACTGGTTCACATTGGACTTTTCAACAATGAGCACGGATGACCTTATTAAGCTTGCCAATCCCGCTGACCCCAATTCCTGCGGAAGTGCACTCACAACATTCAACACCGCTGTTACAACATGTACTTCGGAAGCAGTCAACGATTTGACAGCTGAGGAGAAGGCTGCTGCAATCTGGAATCATTATATCAAGCCGTCAACGGGCTACACCTATTCTCAGGCACAGGAATGGATGAAGAATGACCTCATGTCCAACCTTTACAGAGCCTATGCTGCTGCTTATAAGCAGGAGCTTGACACTCTCATGGCGGTTAACCTTACCGGAAAGCATGACGAAACCTATACTGACAGCGATGGCAACGAGCAGACTAAGTCTGTCTATGACATGACTGCTGAGGAAGTTCTTGCCCATTACAATACTGTCAAGGCAAAGATGTATGAGCTTGAAAACAAGAAAAGCCCTATTGATGCAAGTCTCAATATCTTTGATGAAATCAATAAACATTTCAATGATGAGTATTCAAACTATTACGACAAGACTGTTAAAAACTATGTAAGCAGTCTTGAAGAAACAATAGCAAAGCGCTTTGTTGTCGGTCCTTATGCCGACGGCGCTGACTCATGGGCAGATCAGCTTGCCGATCTTATTGCCGAGGAACCCAGAGTTCCCACCTACGACCATGGTGACGAAGAAGCAATCAAGAACTGGCAGGGCGATACTGCGTCTCAGAACGCTGCCAAGGACTATATCAAAAGAGCAACAACGCTCATTACGAATATCGACGAGTACATAACCAAGTATGTACCGTTTGATGATGTCCGTTATACAAAGGATACCGGTGTCAAGGTTGCTCTTTCTCCTGTCAGAAAGAACAACATCACTGCTGACAACTACGCAACTCTTGTTGCCTGCATTGAAAAGCACAGGCTTGATGTTGACGGTTACAGCACCTTCATGCACAAGGCAAAGATGGATGCTCTGATGAAGACCACCATCCTTGACGGCAGAAAGACAACTGAAATCAAGACATATTACGCAGAGTTTGAAGGAATAGTCAGACAGGTTCAGGGCTTGAGAGATGGTTCAAACGAGACAAATAAGGCTATTTACAACGAAGTTTTCCCCTCAAAAACAGATGCGGAAGGAAATGTAATTGACGGTCTCGCAGTCTACGAAGCCTACCTTATTACCATCAAGGAAAGAGTTGCACGCAGAGTTTATGAACAGCTCAAGCTTGTTGAAAAATATGCAGGCGAAGCAACAACAAGTGAGACGGGAGCAACAAAGAGGGCTGCTTATAACAACTTTGAAGCAATCATTGATGCTTATTCTGCAATCGAGGAAGATGAAACATCATTAAGAAACTTTATTAATGGAAAAATAACTGAGTTCACTCTTGCAGATAAGACAACCAAAGTTCAGATGAGCACTGTTTATGCGCTCTTCCCGACGGTTAAGGGCTACTATAATGATGCAATGAACTTCAGAAGTGCACTTAATGCCGCAATGAAAGCTGTTCCTGTAGATACAAATACTGATAAAACCATGCTTAGTCGCCTTTTCAGTAACGTCTCAGGCAACTTTGGAAGCTACAAGTGGGTTTCTGCAATGAACAAGCTTGATTACAGAGACATTCAGAATTTTGTCAACAGTATCGGACTAGTCGCTTATACGAATGTCAATTATACACAGCTTGGTACACTTATGGACAACGCTGTTAAGGATTTTGACAAAATCCTTGTTTCCAATGATGTTGGTATGATCCTTGACAGTTTCCTTGCAAAGCAGGATGAAACCGGAACAATGACATCCTTCCTCGGAACCTGGAAGTACAATTACACAGTTGCAGGCGTCACTTATACAAAAGGCGATGAGATCAAAAATCTTAAA
>JAEDHZ010000171.1 GCA_016292705.1 Clostridiaceae bacterium | reverse complement strand
GCGTTATAATACTTATGGAAAAGCGTTGCAAGCTGGGTGGCATAATGTGTAACCTTTGCCGGGTCATAGTTCTTTGCGGCAAGGACAATGACAGCCGGAAGAGAAGCAAGGTGAGCAATGAGCGAACGCTCCTCCGGCTCAGTGAGCCTTTCAAGCTGCTCTTTTCCGCACTCGCAAACCTCTTTTCCCTCAAGGGCAAGCTTTGAAAGAATGCTGCAGATTCTTGCATGGGCATACTGGCAGTAGTAAACAGGGTTCTGCGAGCTTTGTCTGACTGCAAGGTCAAGGTCAAAATCCATAACGGAACCCGGCTCCTGCATATTGAACATGAATCTGACCGCATCAATCGGAACTTCCTCAAGCAGGTCAACAAGTGTTATTGCGTTTCCGGTACGCTTGGACATCTTCACAACATTCCCGTCACTCATGAGGCGGACAAGCTGCATGAGAAGAACATCAAGTCTGTTTTCGTCAATGCCGACAGCCCTCATGGCCCCTTTCATCCTTGCAACATGCCCGTGGTGGTCAGCGCCCCAGACATCAATCGCCTTGTCAAATCCACGCTTTTCAAGCTTGTTTCTGTGATATGCGATGTCAGCGGCAAAATAGGTCGGGTTGCCGTTCTGACGGACAAGAACATCGTCCTTGAGTTCAAGTTTGTCAATATATTCCTGACTTTTTCCCTGTTCCTTGAGCATTGCGGTCTGAATTTCAATGTTTTTATACCAGAGCGCACCGTCCTTTTCATAGGTATAGCCACGGCTTTTCAAAAGTTCAATGGTGTCTTTCAGCTCACCGCCGTTATGGAGCGTAAGTTCACTGAACCAGGTGTCGTAATCAATGCGATACTTTTCCATTGCCTTTTTCATGTTTTCAATGTTCTTCGGCAAAGCAAAATCAACAAGGGCTTTTCTGCGCTCCGATTCACTTTTTTCAAGGTAGCTGTCACCGTATACAGCGGCAAATTCTTCGGCACGCTGCCTAATATCTGCGCCGTGATAGCTGTCCTCCGGAAGCTCAATGCTGTCCTCGCCTTTGAAAAGCTGCTGATATCTGATATCAAGAGAAAGCGCAAACTTGTCAATCTGATTTCCGGCATCGTTTACATAAAACTCGCGGCTGACCTCATAGCCGGCACATTCAAGAACGGCGGCAAGGCAATCGCCGAGAGCGCCGCCCCTTGCATTGCCCATGTGCATAGGGCCGGTCGGATTCGCCGAAACAAATTCAACATTGACACGCTTACCCTCGCCGTAATTGCTTTTTCCGTAATCGTCGCCTGCTTTTCTGATATCAAGCAGGACATCGGCATAGTATTCATCATTCAGATAAAAATTGATGAAGCCGGGACCGGCAACCTCAATTTTTTCAAAGTATGTTCCCTCATTTGAAACAAGGGAGACGATTGTTTGCGCAATCTTTATCGGCGGAAGGCGAAAACTTTTTGCGTTCACCATTGCGGCGTTGGTTGAAAAATCTCCGTTACGCTTGTCCGCCGGTATTTCAATATTGAAAGCCCCAATCTCCCCGCACGGGAACACTCCGGAGGAAAACCCGCTTTCAACAGCCTTTGAAATTAAATCTCTGATTTGTTTTTGAGCCTTTTGTGTTGTAAATTCCATTGTAAATCCTTTCCTGATGTGCCGTTATACTGTCGGGCGACACTGTTCAAGCCTGATGTTAAACTCAATCTCTCCGAGCGGATGCATATCTATGTCGGTGCAATAGCTGAAATCAAGCGTTCCGCCGTTGCTTTTCATCCTTGAATTGATGTTCAGCGCACTGACTCCGAGCGAAAATGAACCGTAAGGCGTTGTGTGGTGAGAAATATGGCGGACATTCTTTTCAACTATCATGTGGGAATTATAGCTTCCGGAGCGACTGATTGTTATGCAACTTCCGTTTTCAACATGGAGCGTTGTTGTGCAGCCCTCAAGGTCGCCGTCCTCATCGGTGTAGGTGATATAATAGTCATCCTCCTCACCCTTGAGCGAGGCACGGGCGGTCATTTCGATAATGTCCTTGTCACCGTCAGTTTCCTGAACAGTGTGGAGGGTGATAAGGTAATCCTCTTCCAAAAACGGATACCTCCTTTGCAATGTTGATTCACCCCGAGTGAGGGGCAGAAATTGTTCAAGATATATTATCACACATTTATGAAAAAAGCAAATCTCTTTGAGCCGATTTTCAAGAAATTCTGCAGGATTTTCTAATATTTCTGTTTGATTTTTTGTGCATAATGTGCTATACTTTCCTTACTTTGATTTTTTTGGCATTTGCCTGACACATATCCGCAAGCAAATGTCCGAAAGGAGAACCAATATGAAGACAAAAAAATTGATATCCGTTTTTCTTGCACTCATTCTTGCTTTCGGCGGACTGTTCAGCCTGACCGCCACGGCGGCAGAGGTTGTGTATGAAAAGAATTGTCCGCTTATCTATGTTCCCGGATTTATGTCATGCGAAATCTACAAGAATCCCGGAACAGAGCAGGAAGAGGTAATCTGGCCTCCCTCAAGCGATGCTATTCTCGGTGCAGTCAAAAAATCAATTCCTGCCCTTGTTACCGTTGCCGTAACAAAAGAATGGGATGTGCTTTGCGACACACTCATCCCCGCAGTCAACGAGTTTTTTGAACCCGCCTGGCTCAACAAGAACGGAGAAGCGGACAACACCGGTGTCAATTTCACTTATCCCTCAAAGAGTGCCATCCTTTCGTCAAGAGAGATTACATTCCGCTATGACTGGAGACTCAGCCCGATTGAGATTTCAGCCCAGCTCAATGACTTCATTGAATATGTCTGCAAAACAAGCGGATACGAAAAGGTGTGTCTCCAGGCTCATTCATACGGCGGCATTGTCACAATGTCATACATTGATAGGTTTGGCAGAGACAGACTCCAGGGTGTTGTTCTTGACTCCACCGCATTATTCGGCGAAACCTATACAGGCGAATTGCTCACGGGTAACATTGCCCTGAGTGTTGACGCAATCAGATATTTCCTTTCCTATGTTCTTGACGGAACGGAATATCAAAGTCTTGTTTCCGCAGCGGGAGAGCTGCTTTCAAGAGCAGGTATTCTTGACTTTGTTATCAACTTTGCCGATGAAATGCTTGAAGGAATCAGGGGCGAGGCAATACCGCAAGTTGTTATGCCGCTGTTCTGCCGTTGGCCGTCAATCTGGGCTATGTGCCCGGACGAATATGTTGATGAGGCATACATTTATTCTTTCGGCAAGGCTTGCGACTGCGACCCTGCAGAATATGCACAACTCATTGAAAAGCTCAAGGCATACGACAACACCACAAGAGCCAACATGCTTCCTTTGCTCACCGATACCGAAAAGCAGTGCCGCTTCGGAGTTTTCTCATCATACGGCTACAGCTCAGTTCCCATCACACCGTCATGGAACTCAAACGGTGACGGTGTCGTTGACACAAAATATACCTCTTTCGGTGCAACGGTTGCACCAGTTGGAAAAACACTCAGTGAGGATTATATCAGCACAAAGGATCCGAAGTATATTTCCCCGGACAAGCAGGTTGACGCATCCACATGCCTTTTCCCGGAAAAGACATGGTTTGTCCGCTATCTGAAGCACTCTCAGGATCACGGTAATTTTGACGAGCTTACCGAAGCAATCGTTTACTGTGAAGAAGAGGTTACCGTTGATACCTTTGAAAAGTATCCCCGTTTCATGAAGTTCGACAACAATGATAAAGTCCTTTCCGAAAACACAAAAGATGACAACAACATCTTCATACGCTTTTTCAGAGCTATTCTTGACTTTTTTGAAGTTATTAAAAAGCTCTTTTCAAAGGTTTTCTGATTTTCCCCTACCCCGGAGATTCAGTCTCCGGGACCTTTGTTTTTTGGGTTTCTTTATAAATGTTTACAAATAGCATCTGAAAAAAGCCGAACATTAAAAATAACGGCAGCAACATTTTGCGGCATACAACCGCAAAAGCAAAAGGAGAATAGCGTGAAAAATCACGCTTTTTATACAGAATTATATATCCCTCAATTACCATCACGCCTTGTCCGGCTACAACAGGGGTTAATGTGATTTTTAATAAA
>JAEDHZ010000170.1 GCA_016292705.1 Clostridiaceae bacterium | reverse complement strand
CCGATGCAGCTTGGGAAGGTCTTAATTATGCAGCCCCGGACACCCCAGAAAGCTTAATGCTTCAAAAATATGAAAATACCCGTTTATCATCTGCAATTAACGAACTAACCGAAATTCAAAGAAGAAGGTTTATTAAATTTGCAGAAGGATTGTCAATTAGGGAAATTGCCCGTCAGGAAGGAGCAAATTTCAGGTCTGTATATGATTCTATAGAACAGGCTCGAAAAAAATTAAAAAAATTTTTATAAACACCCCCCATCAAACCCCCTCTCTTTTCTCCGTAAGGTGAAAGGCACAACAAAATCAGCCTTTCGGAAAGAAGGCGAACCATGAAGCACAATTTAAGAATTAGTGTTTCAAAAAAGCCGAAATACGGCGGCGTTGTCAGTTGTCGCACGGTTTCGGTACGGGAACGAATATTGCGGTTTCTGTTCGGTAATCCGATGAAACTGACTATAGTTGTTCCAGGCGACAGCGTTCAGTCGCTGTCCATCAACGAAGTGGCGGGAGGTGAAAATGTATGAGTAAAATCAAACTCTTGCTTGATGTAGTTCAGGATATACGTTCGTTGGCAGACAGTTTGGAAGTGATGGCGGATGCAATGTGTGACTCTCGTTCGGCACCTAAAACTCTTGAACTCAAACCCACAAAAGAAGTACACGATGAGCCCAAGCTCACGCTTGAAGATGTCCGCAGCGTGTTATCCGGAATAAGTGCAAACGGACACGGAGCCGAAATTCGTGAACTTCTCAAAAAGTACGGACAGACCAAGTTAAGTGAAATTGACCCGAAGGACTATCCGGCATTGCTTGCGGATGCGGAGGTGCTTAAATGAGTGTGAAAAAACACGCAGTTTTATCTGCGTCAGCTTCTCACCGATGGCTGAACTGCAACCCATCGGCAAGGCTTGAACTTGAGTTTGAGGACAGAGAAAGCGAAGCAGCGGCAGAAGGCACAGCCGCACACGCACTTTGTGAGCACAAACTCCGCAAGGCTCTGAAAATGCGTTCCCGAAAACCCACATCGACGTATGATTCTGACGAGATGGATGAATACACTGACGGGTATGTTACTTTTGTACTTGAAACTTTGGAAGAAGCAAAAAATGTATGCACAGACCCAATTGTCCTTATTGAACAAAAACTCAATTTTTCACGATTTGTACCCGATGGTTTTGGAACAGGTGACTGCATCATTATTTCCGACAGCACCTTACATATTATTGACTTCAAATACGGTCAAGGGGTGCTTGTCGAAGCAGAAAACAATCCGCAAATGATGCTGTACGCACTTGGGGCATTGGAAATATATGATGGCCTTTATGATATTGAAAATATTTCAATGACCATCTACCAGCCTCGCCGTGAAAATATAAGCACTTGGACAATTCCTGTTTCAAAGCTTCGAGAATGGACGGAAAACACACTCATTCCTAATGCAGAAAAAGCCTATAAAGGCGAAGGAGATTATTGTCCCGGTTCTTGGTGTACCTTCTGCAAATCAACAGTTAAGTGTCGTGCGAGAGCGGAAGAAAAGTTGAAACTTGCTGAGTATGAATTCAAAGCCCCTCCACTTCTGACGGATGATGAAATTGAGGACATTCTTGGAAAGCTTGATGATTTGACAAAATGGGCAAATGAAATCACAGCCTATGCACAGGATGCAGCTCTTAATCACGGCAAGGAATGGCGTGGATTCAAAGTGGTCGAAGGACGCTCCAACAGAAAGTACACAGACGAGGATGCCGTTGCAGAAGCAGCTAAAGCCGCCGGGTACACGGACATCTATAAACAAAGCCTTATCAGCATTACAGAGATGGAAAAACTCATGGGCAAAAAAGGCTTTGCAGAAATCCTCGGTGGTCTTATATACAAGCCACCGGGCAAGCCAACGCTTGTGCCTGCAAGTGATAAAAGACAGGCAATTAAAAAATCAAATGTAAATGATGAATTTAATGAAATTACGGAGGATTAAAAAATATGACAAATCAGAATAATACAAAAGTTGTTACGGGTGTAGTGAGACTTTCTTATGCGAATGTTTGGGAACCGAAATCAATAAACGGTGGTGCAGAAAAATACTCTGTTTCGCTCATTATTCCCAAGTCGGACAAGAAAACAATTTCCCAAATTGAAACGGCTATTGACAACGCCATCAAAGAAGGTGCTTCAAAGTTTGGTGGCAAGATTCCCAATAAGGCAGCTCTTAAACTTCCCCTTCGTGATGGCGATATTGAGCGTGATGACGAAGCATATCAAGACAGCTACTTTGTAAATGCAAACAGCACAACAGCCCCACAGATTGTTGACTCGAAAGTTCAGCCGATTCTTGACCGCAACGAGGTATATAGCGGTGTGTATGCAAGAGTGTCCATTACCTTCTATGCATTCAACTCTAACGGCAATAAGGGCATTGCCTGTGGCCTTGGAAACATCCAAAAAGTAAGGGATGGAGAACCCCTCGGTGGAAGAAGCAACGCAGCAGATGACTTTACAACTCTTGATGATGAAGATTTTCTTGACTAATTGACTTATATGGGGACAGAACTTCTCTGTCCCATATAGCAGAAAGGAGTAACCATGAAAACGATAAGTATTGATATTGAAACATACTCCTCTGTAAACCTTACCAAATCAGGTGTGTATAAGTACTGTGAAGCGGATGATTTTGAGATACTCCTTTTTGCATATTCCGTTGACGGTGGTGAGGTCAAGGTTGTGGACTTGGCGATGGGTGAAAAAATCCCATTGCCTGTCCTCAACGCTCTCACGGATGAGAATGTTATGAAATGGGCATTTAATGCACAATTTGAAAGGATATGTCTTTCAAAGTATATCGGCAAGCACATGACGGCAAAAGCATGGCGATGCACTATGGTCTGGGCAGCAACCCTTGGCCTTCCTCTTTCACTTGAAGGTGTAGGAGCGGTTCTCGGACTTGAAAAGCAAAAACTTACAGAGGGAAAAGAATTAATACGCTACTTTTGCACTCCCGGAAAACTTCGTGACGGAACAACTATCCGGCACCTGCCGCAAGATGCCCCGGAACGGTGGGAGCAATTCAAGAAATACAACATCCGTGATGTTGAGGTTGAGATGTCTATTCAGCAGAGACTTTCAAAGTTCCCTGTACCTGAAACCGAATGGCAAAATTATATCCTCGACCAAGAAATCAATGACCGTGGAATAATGCTTGATATGGATCTTGTGGAATCAGCCATTGAGTGCGACAACGAAATGAGAGAATCAAATCTCCAAACAGCTCGTGAGATTACCGGCCTTGAAAACCCCAACTCAACTGTTCAACTGAAAGAATGGCTTTCAGAGCAAGGTGTGAAAACAGAAACCTTGAGCAAGGATGCTATTGAAGAACTGCTGTCGGAAGCTACCGATAATGTGGCAGAAATGCTTAATATACGAAAGCAACTGGCAAAAAGTAGTGTTAAAAAATATACGGCTATGGAAACTGCCGTCTGTAAGGACAGCCGTGCGAGAGGATTGATTCAGTTTTATGGTGCGAACCGTACAGGCAGGTATGCCGGAAGGCTGATTCAAGTTCAGAACCTTCCGCAGAACCATCTTCCTGACTTGGAACAAGCTCGAACTCTTGTAAAGAGAGGCTTTTATAACGATATAGAAATGCTCTATGATTTCGTACCGTTTGTATTGTCCGAGCTTATAAGAACTGCTTTCGTTCCAAAGCCGGGATGCCGCTTCTATGTTGCCGACTTTGCCGCTATTGAAGCTCGTGTCATTGCTTGGCTTGCCGGAGAAAGTTGGAGACAAGATGTATTTGCAAATGGCGGTGACATCTATTGCGCATCCGCATCACAGATGTTTCATGTACCTGTTGAGAAAAATGGCGTGAACGGACATCTTCGGCAAAAAGGCAAAATTGCGGAACTTGCACTCGGCTACGGAGGTTCGGTCGGAGCTTTGAAAGCAATGGGTGCCTTGCAAATGGGCATTGATGAATCCGAACTTCAGCCACTTGTTGATGCCTGGAGACAGGCAAACACCAAAATCGTGCGGTTTTGGTATTCAGTTGACTCTGCAGTTAAAGCATGCATTAAAGAAAGACACGACACAAAGACTC
>JAEDHZ010000169.1 GCA_016292705.1 Clostridiaceae bacterium | reverse complement strand
CATTGCGGATTCAAAGGCTGTTGCCTGAATCGTACTCTGGTGCATTGCAAGTAACGCACCGCCTACTCCGGCAAAGAACGAGCTGATGATGAACGAAATCTGCTTATGACGGGCAAGGTTTATACCCATTGCCTCCGCTGCAATCTCATCATCACGGACAGCTTTGAGGGCACGGCCATAGGTTGAATTGATGAAAAGAACAATCATCAAAATGCAAATTGCTGTTATTGTGAGGGCAATTGTACTCGAAAACTTTGGCGAACCGAACCATCCGCTTGCAAGCGAGTCAAAGGTCGGATAACCTCTGAGCAGGTTTGAACCGTTGGTGAGCGGTCCGAACTTATCCCACTGGACAAAGGCACGGATAATTTCCGCAAAGCCGAGCGTTGCAATCGCAAGATAGTCGCTTTTGAGCCTGAGGACAGGGAGACCGATCAAAAAAGCAAAAACGCCGGCGACGAGACCTGCAACTATGAGTGCAAGCGGCCAGAAGATCGGCTCTTTGACAAGACCGCCGTCAAAATACTGATAAACACTGTCTCTCATATCGGCGGGAATTGTGAGAATGGCATAAGAATAAGCGCCGATGAGCATAAAGCCTGCCTGACCGAGAGAGAAAAGGCCGGTGAAACCGTTGAGCAAGTTCATTGAAACGGCAACAAGAGCGTAAACGCAGCTCTTTTTGACAACGGAAAAGAACAGCGAAGTCCGTGGAACAAACATTTCCGCAAGAATGTTCACGGCAAAAAGAATTGCAACAATGACCAGAACGGAAACAAGATCAATTTTTTTCTTCTTGTTATTCAACATCTGCTGTTCCCTCCTTTAAACTTTATCAATGTTCTTTTCACCGAAGATTCCCGTGGGCTTAACACAGAGAATAACGATGAGCAGAGCAAAGGTGAATGCATCGGAGAAAGTTGTGAGGCCGAGACCCTTGATAATGTTTTCGCAAATACCGATGATGAATGCACCGATAACCGCACCGGGTATTGAACCGATTCCGCCGAACACGGCAGCAACGAATGCCTTGAGTCCGGGCATGGCTCCTGAGGTGGGCATAACCGAAGTGTAGTTTGTGAAATAAAGCAGCGAACCGATTGCGGCAAGGAAAGAGCCGATAACGAAGGTCATTGAAATGACCTTGTTGATCTTGACGCCCATGAGCTGGCTGGTTTCAAAATCCTTTGAAACGGCACGCATTGCAATTCCGACCTTTGTGTACTTGATCAGAAGAACAAGAACAACAATGAGAACAATTGTGAGAATCGGAGTTATAACGGTAACACGCTTTGTTACGGCGCCGAAGATTTTGATTGTATCCGAAATATAAGGGATTTTCGGATAAATCTGCGGAAGTCCGCCGGTAACATAAAGCGCAAGATTCTGGATGAGGTACGACACACCGATGGCGGAAATCATGACGGACATTCTCGGAGCAGAGCGCAAAGGCTTATACGCAAGCTTTTCAACAAGCACGCCGAGAACTACCGTTGCAACAATGACAATAGGCATTGCAATGTACACGGGAAGCGACGCCGAAATATACACCATCAAAAGACCTGCGACCATAAAAATATCGCCGTGCGCAAAGTTGATCAGGCGCAGAATACCGTACACCATCGTGTATCCGATTGCAATCAGTGCGTACTGACCGCCAACGGAAATACCGGACAGAATGTACGGCAAATTTCTTTGAAAAAATTCAGCAAAATTCATTTTTTTCCTCCGTTTTGTGTTTTATGAGTGTCAGACGAAAAGCGGGAAAAGCCGCTTTTCCGGCAACCTGTTTTCCGGAAAGCACTTCTGTTTCAAATACAACCGAAGAGAGTCGAACAAACGCTCATTCAGCTCCCTTCGAATATATTCGAAGAAAATGAGCACTCGCCAATTCAAAATCGAACCACAAAACGGCTTGCCGAGGTTTCCCTCGGCAAACCGAATACAAGCAAAAATTATAAGAACTCTTAAAATTCAGACTTGCTTGAATCAAACACCCTGCTTTGCAACAAAGTCCCAAGCACCGGTTTCGGTGTTTGCGTTTTTAACGAAAGCGGTATCTCTCTTTGCGTCGCCGGTTTCATCGAATTCAATCATGCCGGATACGCCGTCATAAGTTACGGAAGGAAGAACCTTGAGAACATCTGCCGGAGCGGTGGAGCCTGCCTTCTTGAGCGCTTCAAGAGCAACAAAGTATGCATCGTAACCCATTGCGGTAACTGCTGCAACAGTGTCGTCGCCGCCGTTATTGGTCTTTGCGGTGCTGTCTTCATTGATCCATTTCTTGATGCCTTCATCGAATTCCTTGTTGCCGCCCTCCTGATAGAAGGTGGTAACGAAGATCTTTGCGTCAGTACCCTTTGCAGCGTTAAGGATAACATTTGAATCCCATGTGTCACTTGCAAGGAGGGGAAGTCCTGTGCCCTGCGAGGTTGACTGGTCAACGATGAGCTGTGCGTACTGGATTGAGGTCGGTGAGAAGATTACTTCACACTTATCGTTCTTAGCGTTTGCAAGATAAGAGGTGAAGTCTGATGTGCCCTTGGTGAAGTCGCCGCGGACAACGGAACCGCCGAGCTTTTCAAAAGCCTTGGTGAAGTAGTTTGCAAGACCCTGGTCATAGTCGTTGCCAAGTTCAGCAAGGATATATGCCTTCTTTGCGCCGAGTTCCTTATAAGCATAGTTAGCAAGAACTGTGCCCTGGAACGGATCAAGGAAGCAGATGCGGAAGTAGTGGTCATTGCCCTCTGTTACCTGCGGGTTTGTGCAAGTGACGCCGATTGCGGGAATGCCGCCGTCCTTGAAAATGGGTGAGCCTGCAATTGCAACGCTTGAACCGTAGGAACCGAGAACAACGGAAACACCTGCGGAAACAAGAGTCTGAGCTGCGGTGGGAGCCTTATCGGTTGTTGACTCGTTATCAACAATTTCAAGCTTGACATCATAAGTCTTGCCGCCGATTTCAACAGTAGGAGCAACATGGTTTGCATACTGCATACCAAGGATTTCCTGCTTGCCGCCTGCACCGTTTGCACCGGACTGGGGCTCGAAAACGCCAATCTTTACAACATCATTGCCTGTGCTGCCCTGGCTTTCATCCGCACCGGATGGAGCCGTGGTCTCGTTTGAACCGCCGTTGCAGGCAACAAGCGAGAAAACGAGAAGAGCCGAAAGTAAAATAGCTAACAGTTTTTTCATGATTTTTTCCTCCATTCTTTGTTATCTGTTGGCTATGCCAAAAGTCAACGCAAAGCGCATTGCCCTTGCGTAGATTTAGACTTCTAAATTATATACCAAACCTCTTGTATTTTCAATAATATACTTTATATTTTTCAAAACGCAGACAGAATTTATAAACTTTTCACTAAAAATCCCGGCTTATTTCTACAAACAATGACTGTTTTGAACAAAATATCGTGAATATGTATTCAAAATTTCGGTATTTTTATTCAGTATTCTGATGTGAGTGTATACTCACGGAAACCGGCAAACCGAAGTGAATATACGCTCACCGATTTTTCCTTACAGAAGCTTTGTTTTCTGCTCCTCTGAACCTAAGAAAATCTCCGCCGGGCGGACATCGAAAACCGTCTTGCAGCCGTTTTCATTTTTCATGTTCATTCTCACGCACGCCCTTGCATACGCAAGAAGTATTCCGGCTGTTATTGTTGGATTTGACGGACTTGAAAGCAGAAATTCAAGCCTATCCGTTCCGGATTCTCCCTTACGCAAGGCTATGACATTTCCGGCATGAGCCATACTCTTATGTTCAAGCAAAAAATCGTCAAGGCTGATGAAATTTACCTCAGTTTCATATCCCTTGAAATATTCAGGCATATTGACAATCTCATCTCTTATTCTTTTTTCGTCTGCACCGTCCTTTGCAACAACATAGCACACACGGCGGTGGAGCCTTTCCGGCGGAAAATCATCAGCAATTCCCGAACGCAGGTTGTCCCTGATTTCCTCTGCCGGAACAGTATATTCCCTTGCAAAAAGAACGCCGTCAATACTGCGTATTGCATCGGTGTGTCCCTGGCTAACTCCCCTGCCCCAGAATGTGTAGGTTTTGCAAAACGGCATAACGCTTTGCATG
>JAEDHZ010000168.1 GCA_016292705.1 Clostridiaceae bacterium | reverse complement strand
CTTAACTATTGAGAAGAAAGAAGTGGTATTTAATGTCTAAGTTTTTAAAACTCGGTAAAAAGTCAATGGCGGTAATACTTTCTGTATTAATGCTCCTCCCATTCATGTTCTCGGGTGCTTTGGCTGCCAACCTGATTGATGAATCCCTCCTTTATCCTGATGGAATTGTAACAGAGGAAAAATACTACACGGTTACAAGGGGAATTACAGAAAAGTATGTTGTTCTCAACAACATCTCGAAAGATAACCAAATCAAGAATTACATTTTTGAAGTTGACTTGAAAAACGAAGATCTTTCAATTGTTGCCGGGTACAACAAATGTGACATCAATCCAACTGATTACGGAATGTTAACCTTGCCTGAACAGGTTGATTATGCTGAAAAAAACTTGGGTGTAAATGTTGTTGCAGGTGTTAACGGCGGGTGCTATAACACAAGAACAGGTGAGCCGTTCGGCTTGCTTATTATGGACGGGAAAAAGTTACATAATTATGACAATGATATTCATAATGCCTTTTTCGCAATTCTTAATGACGGCACAGCTGTTATCAGAAGACACGGCGAAAGAACCGATGATGTGAAAGAAGCGATTTCCGGCAAGGATCACCTTGTTAAAAACGGAGTTTATCTCAATATTCAGGATAATTCCGTTCATCCGAGAACAGCAGTAGGCATTAAGGAAGACGGAACTGTTGTATTCATGGTTTGCGATGGCAGACAGTCACCTGACTCATGCGGAATGACGCTCAAAGAACTTGCTCACACAATGATGGCTTTGGGCTGTGTGGATGTTCTCTCACTTGACGGAGGTGGTTCTTCAACCTTAATGACTCAGCGTGAAGCTCTTTCTGACACCCAAATAAGAAATACTCCTTGTTACGGCTTTGCCCGTCCTATTGGAACTTCTTTATTGGTCTGCACCAGTGCAAAGCCCACAAATGAATTTGACCACATAGCCTTTAGCGAAACAGAATACATTGTTTATCCTCTTCACACTATAGCTATTGATTATGTTGGCTGTGACGAAAATGGCTTTAAGGCAAATGTGCCGACAGGTAAGCTTGTTGTTGAGGATGAGTCCTACGGTTCATTAAAGGGATCAACCTTTTATGCAAAAGACAAAGAAGGCACAGTAAATCTTAACTATGTTGTTAACGGAGAGGTAATAGACAGTGTACCGGTTACTATTACAAAAGAAGCAGATAGTTTCGTTGACAAGGGAATCAAAAATCTTATTCGCATGATAGGCAATATTATTGAAATGTTCAAATTTGTTGTCCGAAAAATTACAGGTCTTTTTGCATAAATAAAATGGGACTGTCGCTCTTCGTTCGATGATGTGCGACAGTCCTTTTTTTGTCAGAACTTTGTATTATACAATTGCAAAAGACGGTATATTTGCAGTCAAAAATAACAGCGATGTCGTTAAAATCAATATGCTTACCTTTCAAGCAATGGCGCAGCCAGAATTTCTTCTTTTCTATCAAGTAGGTCGTTTGTTGAAATGGCTTTTTCAAGCGTAGCTGTACCAAGTCTGTCAACCGCAGCACCCAGTCGCTCCTTTGTATAAGCATTCTCCTTGAACCACAGCATCACTTTCTCAATAACATCAGGAACCTCCTGCTCTGTGAATGTGCCGGAAAGAAGAGTTCCCATTCGCTGCTTCTTTCCCCAGGTTCCTCCAACATAAATGCGGCAAACAGCTTCAGCTTCCTTAGGAACTGCACCGAACGGACATTTTCCGACACAGACACCGCAGTCTTTACATTTGCCTGCATCAATAACAGCTTTATTATTTACAACGGAAACTGCTTTTGAAGGACAGCTTTTTTCAACGATACACTTTTTGCATCCTCGGCATTTTTCAGAGTCGAATGAAAAATGCTTGCAGCCTTCAACGCCTACATCGTTCAGGCTCGGTTTCATGCAGCTGTTTGGACATCCGCCGACACCAATCTTAAACTTGTGGGGGAGCTTAACATCTCTCATGCCAACATAGAATTTGTCATAAATGACTTTTGCGAGCGCCTGCGTGTCGATGTTGCCGTAAACACAGGTCGTACCCTTGCAAGCAGTAATGGGACGGATTTTTGCTCCGGTACCGCCAAAGTGCAGATTCCTTTCCTCCATGAACTGTTCGGCTTCGGGTATCTTTTCAAAAGGAATACCGACAATTTCTGCAGCAAGGCGGGAAGTAAAAATAACCTTTCCGTTTCCAAACTTCTGCGCACATTCTGCAACGGCGATAAGTTCGTCCGGAGTGAAGAGACCACCGACTGTAACAACTCTGCCAGAGAAACACTCGGTTCCTCGGTTTTGCAGGAAACCTCTGCTTTTAACACTTAAAATCTGATCTTTTGTAATGCTCATTATGGTTCCTTCCTTTTTGTTCTTGAATGTCTGCGGCAATGCAGTTTTGAGTTGCTGTAACTTCAATGCAGTTGCTTTCTCTTTTACATCTTTGTGTTTGATACTTCCACAGTAATTGACATGTGGACTCCAATGCAGTACAATGTATAAAACACTGCTCCTATTTTAGCAATGAATTGAGCTTATGTCAATAATATGAGAGGAGTTTCTCAGGCTATATGAACAAGAAAAACTGTAGGATACTATCATCAATTCTTTCTCTAATTGTTGTTTTATTGATGCTTTCCGGCTGTGGCACAAAAGAAAGCCGGCCAACCGAAAATGCAGTGACTTTCACTGACTCACTCGGCAGAGAAGTTTCAGTTGAGAAGAATCCGGAGCGAGTGGCTGCATTGATTGGCAGTTTTGCTGATGTGTGGGTGCTTTCCGGCGGCAGTTTGTGTGCAACAGTTGAGGACGCATGGGATGATTTTGGATTGGATCTTCCGGAGGCGATCAATATTGGCGGAGCTCACTCTCCGAATTTGGAATTGCTTCTTTCCTCCAATCCTGATTTTGTGATTGCAAGCTCTTCCACCTCCGCTGATGTTGAGATGAAAGATGTTTTGACAACTGCCGGAATTACGGTTGCTTACTTTGATGTGGATAATTTTGAAGACTATATTGAAATGCTTGATATCTGCACGGATATAACCGGAAGAAAAGATTTATATGAGAAAAACGGGTCGGCTATTGAGACACAGATAAATTCAATAAAAGCTGATTTTGAAAAAAGAAGTTTGCCGGATAATGAACGCACGGTTTTGTTGCTTCGTGCACATTCCGGCTCTGTCAAAGCACTGGGAAGCAAGGGAACAATACTCGGAGAGATGCTTGCGGATCTCGGATGTTCAAACATAGCGGACAGTGACGAAACTCTGCTCGAAACAATAAGCGTTGAAAGCGTTATCCGGCAGGAACCTTATCACATTTTTGTTGTCACAATGGGGGATGATACTGAAAAAGCTCTGGATAACCTGAAACAAATGATGAATGAGAATCCTGCGTGGGAAACACTGGATGCAGTTAAACAAGACAGATTGCATTTGATGGATCGCAAGCTGTTCAATATGAAACCAAATGTAAGATGGGCAGAATCGTATGAAAGACTCAGCGAAATATTACTTGAGAAAAAATAAAACTAAAAGG
The DNA here is from genome assembly GCA_016292705.1 of Clostridiaceae bacterium. Taxonomy (GTDB): domain Bacteria; phylum Bacillota; class Clostridia; order Oscillospirales; family Acutalibacteraceae; genus UBA6857. The sequence goes on along the minus strand of JAEDHZ010000168.1, from coordinate 538 downwards.
TTGTATCTTATCGGCATACTCTTCCTTGCGGTTTCAGCAGCTTTTGGAATTGTACTAGGCAGTACCCAGCTATCTTTTTCCGAGGCGATTGATGCTTTTCGTGAGGGTTTCAATTTTTCAGCAGGAACACGCATTTTTGCTTATGTCAGGTTGCCGAGGACATTGGCGTCTCTTGTTTGTGGTGCTGCGCTTGCAGTTTCGGGTGCTGTGATACAATGTGTGCTTGCAAATCGCCTGGCATCTCCGAGTATTATCGGAGTAAATGCAGGTGCAGGGCTTGCTGTAACGGTTTGCACTGCATTTGGAATTGTCGGTGGGTGGAGGCTCTCTTTGTTTTCCTTTGTGGGCGCTTTTACGGCTGTGATGATCGTAAGCCTTGGTTCAAAGCGGTGGGGCGCTTCCCGCGGAACTGTAATTCTGATTGGTGTTGCCATGAACAGTCTTTTGGGGGCGATTTCTGACACAATTACAACCTTTATTCCTGAAGTCGGAGTGATGAGCAACAGTTTTAAAATCGGAGAGTTTTCTTCCGTGACAT
>JAEDHZ010000167.1 GCA_016292705.1 Clostridiaceae bacterium | reverse complement strand
AAAATATTAAACATTTAATAATTCTTTATTCTTTCGACTGTTATCGCAGATTCTCCTGATCATTTTTCTTTTCAAGCCTGAATGCACGAAAAAGCGGAAGGCATGACGAAAAGAATGTTTCATACGCCCGGCAATAGTCCTCGTGAAGCTTTTGCCGCTTGCAACCCTGCGCACGGCACATTGAAACATAACGGCAATCGGTGCACCTTTCTTCGGCTTCAAGGCTCTCCATGATAAACTTTCCTGCCTTTTTTCCCGTCAGAGCAGACTTGACAGAAACGCTTTCAATGTTTCCGAGCAGCCATTCGTCGGTACAGAAGAAATCGCACGGATAAAGATTTCCGTTTCCCTCAACAACAAGCTGATGGGTACAATGACCGCACAGGCCGCACTGCTCCGGCTTTTCGCCGAGGTACATCCTCACCCAGTTATCAAACAGGCGAACACTGACATAGTTTCCCCGGACAAAATCCTTGACATAAAGATTGAAAACTTTTATCAAAAACGAAGCGTACTGTTCATTAGTCATATAAAGCTCGCTCTCGCTTTTATCTCCGAACGGGCGCAGACAAGGTATGAATTGCAGATATCTGAAACCGTTATCACGGAAATACTTATAAACCTTTTCACATCTATCAGCGCAATATCCGGTAAGCACAACAAGAATGTTAAACTCGACCGAATGGTTTTTCAGCTTTTCGGCAGCTTTCAGAATTTTGAAATAGGAATTGTTCCCCTTTTCATCAACACGGAAACGGTTGCCCTCTCTGTCTCCGTCAAGGCTGAGTCCCACCAGAATTTCGTTTTCCCTGAAAAATTCGCACCACTCATCGGTGACAAGCGTCCCGTTGGTTTGAACAGAATAGAAAATGCGTGAATTTTTCTTGTTGTTCTCTTTCACAAAGGAGACAAAAAAGCGGAAATAATCAAGTCCCGCAATCAGCGGTTCTCCACCCTGGAAAGCAAAGGCAATGCTTTCGCCGTCCGCAAATTCAAGCGCGCTTTTAATAAGCTTTTCTGCCGTTGCTTCCTTCATAACGCCGAAGCTGAAGCTTTCACGGCTTTCGGCAACATCGCAGTAAAAGCAGTATTTGCACCGCAGATTGCAAAGACTTGAGGCAGGCTTTATCATTATTGAAAGCGGCGGCATTACTTGACAATTCCCCTCGGATTGCTTTCAAAATCCTTTTGAATTTCGTCAAGTCTTGCGTGCATCTCGTCTGCAACAAGCGGATAAACACCTGAGCGGTTATAGTTCTCACCGCTGTCATCAGTGAGAATGTGCAGCCAGTTTTTGCGATATTTATCAAAAAATGCCGAATTATCGTTCTGGATACGGTCAAAGTACTTGAATGTTACCTGTTCGTTGTCATTGAGTATCGGATAGTCATAATCGGGATAAAGCTTTTTGACATCGGCAGTATCAACAGTATACTGAATCGCTTTGATGTCCTTTCGCTTCATGTGAAGAATCGGATTTTCAACTGTATGAATTGCGCTGTCGTTTTCGATCACCGGCAGCATTGAAACACCGTCAATCACACGGTCGGCCGGGAGATATTCGCTCTTTCCGTCTCCGGTTATTGAGCAAAGCGAAAGCAAGGTCGGGAAAAGGTCAACAAGGGTTGCGCTCTGCTTGCGTGAATCTCCGGCTTTGAAAAGGCCGTTGTTGTTATCCCATCTGAGCATGAACGGAACCTTTTGTCCTCCCTCATAGGCAAGATACTTTCCGCCGCGAAGCTCGTTGACGGAGCCTTCAAGCGCAGGACCGTTGTCGCTTGTGAAAACAATGATAGTGTCCTCGAGAACACCGAGTTCCTCAAGAGTTCCAAACAGCTTTCCGAGTCCGGTGTCAAACTCATTGATGCAGTCAACATAAGTACCCATTCCGGTTGAGCCCTTGAACTCATCGCCGACAAAGACAGGTGCGTGCGGCCACGGAGAGGTGTATACAGCAAAGAACGGATCGTCGCTTTCTGTTACGGTTTTTGTTATCCAGTTTGTTATTTCCTCGTTAATCCAGCCGGTTGCCTCAGACTGATCCTTCAGCTCGTCTGTGCCGCGGACAATAGTGTACTCTCCGCCTTCTTCACGGACATGATAGAACGGGTTCATGTCATTGACATGGTGGCTTCCGTAGAAATAATCAAAGCCCTGATTTGTCGGAAGATACTCTCCGTAGTCACCAAGATGCCATTTTCCGAAAATTCCGGTCGAATAACCTGCCGACTGGAAAACCTCAGCAATTGTGATTTCATCGCCAAGCATTCCGTCAACATTGTTGCCCATTTCAATGCTGTTGAAAATTCTTGTTTCAGCAAAGGGTGCAACAGTGGAAATTGTGGGATAAACAACATTGTCGGCATAGCCTCTGTACGGATAACGACCGGTCATTGCGGCAAAGCGAGCCGGAGAACAAACCGAATAGCTTGAATAGAAATTTTCAAAATTGAGTCCGTTTTCGCCGATTGAGTCAATGTTTGGTGTTTCATATATTGAACCGTTGAGCGAAACATCGCCGTAGCCCAGGTCGTCCATAAGAACAAAAAGAACATTAGGACTATCCTTTTTGACCTTATCAACACCCTTGAGATAGTCCTCTTCCCCGTCCCAAAGTCTTTGGGTAACAGGCTTTGTTCTCATGTTCATGAAAAGAACACTCGCAACGGAAGAGCCGACAAGAAGCAGGCTGAAAAACGAGCAGAGAGCCTTTTTCACCGCGTCCTTTTTAAAGCTCTTTTTCGCAAACAAAAGAAACAGCACAAAGCTGATTATTACCGGGAGAGAAAGCAAAAGGTTTCCGCAAAGGCGAAGAAGAATGTTACCCTCACCGGCAGAGAGCGCATGTTCGGCGCTCGACCAGCCGGCAAGACCGCTCGAAAAAGCTCCGAAACCTGCATCTGCGCCAAAGATGATGTGGAAAAGTGTCAGTCCGGCAAAGGAAAACGCATATCCCAAAGCCATAAAAAGATAAACCTTCTTTTTGAACATCAGAGAAAGAAGCATCACAGCGGAAACAATACAGCAATATCCGACATTCAAAACAGCAACAAAATTGAGTCTGGTGATAAACTGCGCCAGAAAAAGACCTGCACCGATTACCATCATAATGATAGGAAATACTTTTTTGTTTTTGTCAAAATCAATTTTATTCTTCATTCTTCACACTCCCGTAAAAATATATTATGATTATAACTTATTCCGACATTTTTTTCAAGTCCCGAAAACCGAAAGGCATATTTGTAAATAATATATTAAATCGTCCTGCTATTCCTCAGTTGTTAATTTATATTTAATGTTTTGCTGCATATAATTATATCTGGCAAAAGTCAGATAAAAAGCAAAAGGAGGAATGATGATGAAGCGTCTGAAAAGAGCCACTGCAATGCTCCTTTCAATGTGTCTGTTCTTCGGTTCGTCGTCCGCTGTTGTTCTCGCTCAGGACGGAAAACCGCTTGCGAACGCAGTCATTGAGGCTGTCAGTTAACCGACAGAATTGTTTTTCAAAATGTTGCAAACAAAATTAATATTCATATATAAGTTCAGGGTCTGCGCCGGATTGCGCAGACCCTGTTTTGTATTATTCTTTTATCCGAGTGAAGCTTCAACAACGCTTCCGCTTGCAGTCTTTGAACAGGTGAACGAAACACTGTCGCCAATGTTGAGGATAACAACCGCTTCGTTTGAGGATGCGGAAACCTTATAATAGGTCTTACCTTTTTCAAGCTTAATGAAGTAATAGCTTTCGCCGCCCATAACAGCTGTTCTGATATCGGAAACAACACCCTTGACGGTAACCGTTGCATCAGCAGGCTTTTCAGTGTTCTGTCCGTTTTTGTCGGTATCGTCCTTAATCTGGTCAATATCAACATTGATATTTACATTGCTCTGAGCAAGAAGATTTGCATAGTTTTCCGTACATTCGGCAATGGTCTTGCCCGTTGCAACAACCTGATAATTCTGAACATTTACCATTGCGTAATGCTTGACAAGGTTTGCGTCATCTTTGAGTGACATGAAGTAGGTCGGCTGACCGCTGATGTTCAGAAGAATCGGGAATGTTGCCGCCCATTTATAGTTCTGAACCTGACCTTCGGCGGAGCTCATTGCCGAAT
>JAEDHZ010000166.1 GCA_016292705.1 Clostridiaceae bacterium | reverse complement strand
CGTCAGATTCAACTAATTTAACTTCAAAACCGCTCCTTTCCAGATCAAGAACAAGCTTTTTGAGCGCAGTGCTACCGTCATAAGTAATAATGACCCTTTTCTTCATATATTTTCTCCTCTCCGATCTCATCAGAAAAAAACGACAGAAAAAACACAGGTCTGTTTGCTTTAAGGAAGCCCGGATGTTCATTCAGTCGGTATTAACTTCTGAGATATGGCTTTAGCACTGTATAAATTATAGTACATGGCGATTTAAAATCATGTCGCTTTGTGTCGAAGGAAATGGGTTAATTAAAAATTTATGCTGCAAGTGTTGATTATTTTTTGATTTGTGATAAAATGACAATGTATTAATCACTTTTGACTACGGAGGTTAAAAGATGCAAAAGAAAAGAAAAAAGAAAAAAAGCAACGAGAATGTCATCATAGCTATCCTTGTAGCTATGATTGTTATTGTTACTTCAATGACTGTGGTAACGCTTGTGAAAAATAAAAAGGAAAGTAATAATCGGGAGCAGACACTGCCGTTTGCGAACAGTTCGTCCGAATCCTCTGTGCAGAGCGAAAGCAGCAGGGGAGATGAAAACTCATCTGAGGATAACTTTCCGGCTGTTGAAAGCACTTCAGAAAGAATATCCGTTGAAAACAAAGTTACTTCTTCCGAAGAGACAGAAAAAACGACCGAGCCTGAGCGTTCGGAAAGCGGAAGGATAATTGTTGATATTGATTCCGTTGAGTGGAATCTGATTGTTGTTAACATGGAACGGGAGATTCCGCAGGGATATGACCCGGAAACAAAGGAGGTTCTTGACTCCGGCTATGAGCTTGACGCAAGAGTTACTCCTTATTACGAAGAAATGTACCGTGCCGGAAAAAAGGACGGTGTAACACTTACGCCGTTTTCCGGCCACCGCAGCTATGAACGCCAGCGCATCAATTATAACAACCTTACCGAAACATATATGTCAAGATACGGAATCGGTCGTAAGGAGGCGGCAGAAAAAGCGGCAAAGGTTATTCTTCCGCCGGGAACGAGCGAGCATAACATCGGCATTGCAATGGATATCTGCAACACATACGACTCTTTTGCAAATTCTGCAGAATATGCCTGGCTTATGGAGAATGCACATAAATACGGTTTCATTCTGCGATATCCCAAGGAAAAGGAAGATGTTACGGGGATTGTCTATGAGCCTTGGCATTGGAGATTTGTAGGGGTTGAATATGCAGAAAAAATCAAAAACAGCGGACTTTGCCTTGAGGAATACCTCGATTCTGTCGGTATAAACTATTGAACGCAAAAGGGATTGAAACATTCAGTTTCACCGAAAAGTTTTCTTGTCGATTTGATACTGCGAGAGGGAAAAACGAATAATTTAAGATAAGAAGAAAAGCTATAATTCACAGAATACGGTGTTCTTGACCGTTGCTGTAAATTATAGCTTTATATTTTAGTTTGCTGTTAGTTTTGCTTAGCTGAATGCAAAAGGCTACGCTTTTGTGAAATTATTCGGCGGATTCTTCTGCAACTTCCTCAACAACTGCTTCGTCAGCTTCCGCTTCGGCTTCAACTTCAGCTTCGTCTTCGGCAGCTTCTTCCTGCGGCTCAAGGAGAGCACGGATTGAAAGGCTTACACGCTTCTTTTCAAAGTCAATGTCGGTAATCTTGACATCAACTTCGTCACCGACGGAGAGAACCTCTTTCGGAGAAGCGATGTGGCGGTCAGCAATCTGTGAAATGTGGATGAGACCGTCAATGCCGTCAATGATGTTTGCGAATGCGCCGAATGTTGTGAGTCCAACAACCTTTGCCTTAACAACGCTGTCAACGGGATAATCTCTCTTGAGGATTTCCCAGGGGTTGTCCTCAACTCTCTTGTAGCCGAGAGAAATTTTTCTGTTCTCTCTGTCAAGAGCCTTGACATATACTTTAACAACATCGCCCTCTTTGACGATTTCTGACGGGTGCTTGATACGCTTCCAGGAAAGCTCTGAAATATGTACCATGCCGTCAACTCCGCCGAGGTCAACAAATGCGCCGTAGCTTGTGAGTGACTTAACAGTACCGGTATACTCCTGACCTTCTTCAATCTGAGCCCAGAAAGCTTCTGTTGCAGCCTTGCGCTCTTCTCTGACAACGGAGCGGATTGAACCGACAGCACGCTTCTTTGCCTTGTCAACATCAATGATGCGGAATCTTACCTTGGTTTTGACAAGCTCGGAAAGGTCAGCTTCTCTGGGAAGACCGGTGAGTGAACCCGGAATGAACACACGGACGCCCTGTGAATAAACAAGAACGCCGCCTTTGACTGCTTCGGCAACAACGCCTTCAAGAATTTCTTCTTCATCCTTTGACTTCATGATGTTGTCCCAAGCTGCAATGGCGTCAAAACGACGCTTTGAGAGCATCATTGTTCCTTCGGAATCGTTTGTCTTCATGATGATAAGGTCAATTTCATCACCGACCTTGAGTTCTGCTTTCGGATCGGCAGTAGGATCGTTGCTGTACTCCTCAATGGGAACGAAGCCAGCATATTTTCTGCCGATATCGACCTGTATTTCATTAGGTGCAATACCTACAACAACGCCACGCACTTTCTGGTCGGAGCTCATTGACTTGAGATTCTCCTCCAGAGCGGCTTCAAAGCTCATTTCTTCGGAATTGGTTTGTTCGTTTAAAATTTCGGACATGGTGGATAGTACCTCCTTTATAATACCTGCAGGAGTGGAAGCCCCTGCTGTTACCCCAACTGAACGGAAACGGGAAAAATCAATGCCTTCAAGTTCCCGCGCCGTTTCAACAAGGAAAGTCGGGCAGTTCTTTTCACACACCGCTTTAAGCTTTGCGGTGTTGGAACTTGAGCGTCCGCCGACAACGATCATTGCGTCTGAACGCAGCGAAAGCTCATACGCCTCTTTCTGCCTGTCATTAGTTGCACTACATATTGTATCAAAGAAAAAACCATTTGTACATAGTTTTTTCAAAATTTTTGATGTTTTTTCCCATTCTTTTACCGAAAAAGTGGTCTGTGCGACCACATATACTTCCCCATTTTCAATTTCGGGGTGTTCTGCAATCAAATGGGTGAGTTCTCCTTCATTTTTGAAAACTAGACTTTCACCCTCCCAACGGCTGCGAAAGCCTTTGACCTCGGGGTGGCTCTCATCGCCGGCAATCAGGAGAAGTCTGTCCTTTTGCGAATGTCGCTCAACAATTTTCTGAATCTTCATCACGAACGGGCAGGTGAGGTCAATGTAATCAGAACCCCTTTTCTGAAGCTCGTCAATAACATTTTTTTCAACGCCGTGGGTGCGTATAACAACTGTTGTTTCCTGCGGAGCCTGTGACGGGTGTTCAATGATGTGAACACCCCTTTTTTCAAGGTCTCCAATGACCGAGGGGTTGTGGATAATCGGACCGAGGGTGCAGACTTTTTTTCCGTTTTCAACCATGTTGTACAGTGTGCTGACGGCGCGGTCAACGCCGAAGCAGAAGCCTGCCGTTTTTGCCTGCGTAAGTGTGTAATTGTTGTTCATTGTTCTTCTCCGTGCTTCAATGACCAAAGTGCAGTTATTGCGTTCATTATTTTTTCGCTCGATTCCCGGATTTTCTTTTGTGAATAATCATCAGAAAAACCGAACTCGCTGTTTTTGATGAGCTTTCCGAAGCGTATTGTGATGTGCGGCCGGAGCTTCTTTTCGTGCGGAGTTTTATAGATGCTGACCGGAAGAACATCTGCTTGTGTTTTTGCTGCAAGATATGAAACGCCGTTCTTCGCCTTTTTCGGTTCTGAATCTTTTGTTCGTGAGCCCTCGGGAAAAATTCCGAGCACACGGCCGCCGGAAACAAGCTGTTTTGCAAATTCAAGTGCTCTTTTGTCGCTCGTATGCCGTTTCACCGGAAAGGCATTCATGCTTTTGAGGAATAGGGCGAAAATGCGCTTTTTAAAAAGCTCGTCCTTTGCCATGAAGTGCAGCGTCCTCGGACAGTGGGTAATGAGCATTACAGGATCAAGCGCACTGATATGGTTTGCGGCAAGGATGAAAGCTCCTTTTTTCGGAATATTCTCCTCACCATGGACTGTTATTTGATATTTCAGAGAGATAAAACCCTTTGCAAGGGGGAGAAAACGGTCATAGAGTGTACTATCTTTAATATCAGAAAAATCG
>JAEDHZ010000165.1 GCA_016292705.1 Clostridiaceae bacterium | reverse complement strand
AAATTACTCATACGGAGGAAGAAGAATGAAACGCTTTTTTTCGCTGCTTTTGTGCATTGCAATGCTCCTGACTGCCTTTCCGTTGTCCTCTTCGGCAGCGGCGGGAAAAACAACCGAACAGCTTTTGCTTGAGCTTTCCCAACGCTTTCCCCACGGAATGTATTGGAACCATGTTGGTCTTGCTGAAGGTGATTCGGACACTGTTACCGACACGGCCTGCACAAACCACGCAAACATAAGCTGGGATTCGCCCGACAAAACCTGCAACAGCTTTGACAATGCCATTCAGTGCATGGGCTTTGCGTATAAGATTGGTTATGAAATTGTCGGAACAAGCCCGAGAACATGGGAAATGAGCGAAAAGCTTGTTGCCTCAAAACTGCGTGTCGGCGATGTTATCCGTTACCGCAACAACCGCCATTCTCTGACGGTAATCGCCGTCAAGGGGAACACAATTGCTTTTGCGGATGCCAACTGGTATTACGGCTGCGGCATCAGGTGGGGAAAAATGGATCTTTCCGAAATGCCGGACTTTTCCTATGTTCTGCACGACAAGAACAATAACCGCAAGAACACTAATGTTGATTTTTATCTTACGGCGGTTGAAAAGGGCGAAAAAGCTTTTGAAACACTTGAAAAAACAACCGAACGCTGGTGTTCTTTGAAGGATAACGAAGTCAGGGTTTATTCATCCTTTTCAAACCCCAAAAAGGCTGTCGGAACGATTCCTGCCAATACTTATTTCAGAGCAACCGAAAAAAGAGTTTCCGGAAAAAATGTCTGGGGTAAGGTGAAATATGGTGCGCTCAGCGGCTGGGCTGTTCTCAACAAATGCGAATTTATCAGCGGCAGCGTCAACACCGCGAGGTTGAACAGAACAAGCAATCTGTATCCGTCAAAGACCGCTTTCCCCGTTTCGTGGAGCGCAGTGCCCGGCGCATCCTCCTATAAAGTGAATATCGCTTCCGAATACGGCTCATACAGCAAAACAATCAATTCAAAAACAACCAGTGCAACGGTTTCCCTCCCGGAAAACGGACGCTATTACATCACGGTAACCGCACTCAATTCCCGGATTCCGTCATGGATTGTTGAAAGCGAGCCTTATGCCTTTACTGCGGTTGAAAAAAGCAAAATCAAGGTCAACTCGGTCAAGCTTTCTGAAAGCGGTATAACTCTTGTTGAAAACGGCAGCGCAACTCTTTCGGCTGAAGTTGCCCCGGATTTTGCCGGAAACAAAAACCTAATCTGGAAAAGCAGCGATGAACTTGTTGCTTCTGTCAGCGAGAGCGCAACTGTGACTGCCCTTTCACCGGGAAAGGCAACTGTTTCCTGTGTTGCTGCGGACGGTTCCGGTTGCAATGCGGCTTGTGTTGTTACCGTTTTGCCTGCTGCTGTTACAAGAATATACCAGAAGCCTGAAAACACAAAAGCAAAAAAGCTGACTGTGTATTGGGAAAAGGTTAACGGCGCCGACGGGTATCAGCTTTTTCGCTATGACGAAAAGGAAAAGAAATATGTTTTGATTTGTGAAACCGGAAAGACACACGCCGTTTGCAGAAACCTTGAGCCGGGCGGAAAAAATGTATTTGCCGTCAAAGCGTATAAGATTTGCGACAAGGAACGGCTGTACGGCGCATTGAGCAAGGGAACAACGCTGATAACAAGTCCTTCTGCAGTGTCCGTTTCTGCAAAATCCTCAAAGAAAAAAACGATCATTTCGTGGAATGCTGTTGCCGGTGCAACAGGCTATGAGGTTTACACCCTGAAAGGAAAAAGCTTTGTTCTTTTGAAAGTTCTTCCTGCTTCAAAAACCTCGTTTTCAAAGAAGTACCAAAAAAACGGACAAAGCTATGTTCTTGCAAGAACAAGGATTGAAAAGGACATTTACCGTTCGGCAAAATCACGGATTGTAAAAGGGTAGTGCAGCTTGGCAATTTGTTTTGCGGATTAAACTTGAATTTTGTACGGGCGGGAATTGTGACCGCCCGTTTTTTACGCCTGCTTTACCAAAAAAAGACGGCAAAAAACCGAAAATTATTTTCATTTTACTGTAGAATTCCTTTTACATCTATGTTATTATAATATGAATGGTTTTGCGTTGCGGAATACAGGTGTTGCTTTTAACTATGATTAGACATTGTGCGATAATATAATCTTCATAAGGAGGAATGGTACATAATGAAAAAAGTTCTTTGTGTTCTGCTTTGCGTTTTGCTTGTTCTGCCGCTTGCGGCTTGCAAAAAGGGCGGCGACCCGAGCGCAATCTTCATCAATACCGAATCAACAACCGAAAGCCCTAATGACATTAAAGACACCGTTAAGGTGAACTTCCCCTTGTCCGTTGTTGAAGAGGATTTGCGCAACGACCTTGATGCTTTTTGCGAAAAGTACGGATATAAAAGCGCAAAGCTTAATTCGGACGGAACGGTAACCATCAAAATGAGTGCTTTTTCCCGTGACCTGCTCCTCACTCAAAAGGGAATGGAAGCAATCAGGGCAATATATAATGTTGCCGAAAGCGGAGACTATCCGTATGTCAAAGGAATCAAAAGCTATGATGACGAAGACTTTGAAGAAGTTTCCGTTCTCGTTGACGGTGAAAAATATAAGTCTGCAGCAGACACGGCAGACATGGCTTTTGAAATTGCAAAGGGCTGCTATTTATATCAGGTGTTTACCGGTAATGCCTTTTCCTGCACGGTAACGGTGATTGACAAGAAGACAAAGGAAATAATTACCGAAAGAGAATTTACTGATAATGACATTATGACAGCTGATTAACAAAGAAAGGAAAGAAAAGATATGCAAATGACCTTCCGCTGGTTCGGGGAAACAAAGGACACCGTTTCGCTCGAACAGATCCGACAGATACCGGGTGTGGTCGGCGTTGTTCCGGCTTTGCACACCCTCCCTTGCGGCGAAGCATGGCCGCTTGACATGATTCTTGAAATGAAAAAGCAGGTTGAGGACGCAGGACTGACAATGGAGTGCATTGAGTCCGTCAATGTTCACGAGGATATCAAGCTTGGTTTGCCCACCCGTGAAAAGTATATTGAAAACTATATCGAAAGCATAAGAAACCTTGCAAAGGCCGGAGTAAAGGTTATCTGCTATAACTTCATGCCGGTTTTTGACTGGACAAGAACCGATCTTGCAATGAACATGGGCAACGGTGCAACCTGCCTTTGTTATAACGGAGAACAGATTGAGGGCAAAAGCCCCGAGGATATGTTCCGTGAAATTGACGAAAACTCCAACGGTTATGCAATGCCCGGCTGGGAAACCGAGCGCATGGGTGAGATTAAGGATCTTTTCCGAAAATATAAGGATATCACTGCCGAGGATCTCTGGACAAACCTTGAATACTTCCTCAGGAAAATTATTCCTGTTTGCGAGGAATGCGATGTAAAAATGGCAATTCATCCCGACGATCCGCCATGGGACATTTTTGGTCTGCCGAGGATTATTAAGGACATTGACTCAATCAAACGCTTTTTGAAGCTTGTTGATTCGCCGTATAACGGTCTGACTTTCTGCACGGGTTCGCTCGGTGCAAGCGCAGAAAACGACCTGCCCTCAATGATAAGGGAGGTCGGAAACAGAATTTATTTTGCCCACATCAGGAACATCAAAAGAACAGGAAACCGCTTCCATGAAACGGCACACCTTTCCTCTGAAGGCAGTCTTGATATTTATGAAATTGTCAAAGCACTTCAGGATGTCGGCTTTGATGGTTATATCCGTCCCGACCACGGAAGAATGCTTTGGGGCGAAAAGGCACGCCCCGGCTACGGTCTTTATGACCGTGCGCTCGGCGCTGCTTATCTGAACGGCGTTTGGGAAGCTGTTAAAAAAAGCAGAGGCTGAATATCTGAAGCAGGAGTTGGAGAACAATGGCAAAGCTCTATTTCCGCTACGGCGCAATGAACTCAAGCAAGACCGCCAATGCGCTCATGGTCAAGTATAACTATGAGGAGCAAGGGCAGTCTGTCATCATCACAAAGCCGGCAATAGACACAAGAAACGGTGAACACAGGGTATACTCACGCTGCGGACTTGAAAGCGAATGCGTGCTTTTCAACGAGCTAAAGGAAGAGGATATCAAAAAAGTTGACTGCCTCATCGTTGACGAAGCACAGTTCCTTTCCAAAGAGGAATGCGAATTTCTT